>JAIMAD010000001.1 GCA_023512145.1 Bacillus sp. (in: firmicutes)
TTAATATATTTTTATACAGGGAGTATAATTGAAAGTAAAGGTGATAATATGTATAATCGGAAGCAAAATGTCATTATAATGGCCCAACAATTATTTATTGAAAAGGGGATACAGGCCACATCCATTCAAGATATTTTAGACTATAGTGGAATTTCCAAAGGAACATTTTATAATTACTTTTCGTCAAAAAGCGAATTATTAATCGCAATATATAAAACCATTTATAAAAAACTTGAAAAGGACAGAAATGATCTCCTGCTTGGTCAAGATCCTGCGGATATTGAGATTTTTATCAAACAAATGGAAATGCAATTGATTTCAAATAGAAAAAATAAGCTAATTCCTTTATACGAAGAGGTCATGACCTCTAACGATGTCGACCTAAAACAATTTATCCAACGGCGTCGGCTGAATTCACTTAACTGGCTCTACGGCCGGTTCATAGACATCTTTGGTGAGGATAAAAAACCATACCTCCTAGATTGTGCGATTATGTTTCAAGGGATATTACAACATAATATCCAATATAACCGAATGGCGAATAACTCAGGTGAAAAAATCAGCATTGTTGTCCGTTTTAGTGTGGGGCGTTTAGTGAAATTGGTTGATGAAGTAGTCGAATCTGGCCAGCAACTACATGAACCTAACCTTTTGGAGAAGTGGTTACCCGGTTGTCAAAAACATGATTTTGAATCAAAAAATGATCTTCTTCAGCTAATTGGAACGTTCCGGAAAGCGATTATGAAAAATTTAGATGATGATCTTGAACAGGTGAAATATATCGAACTATTGAACTTTCTCAAGGAAGAATTATTGCATGAAAGTACGCCAAGGAAATTTCTAATTGAAAGTGCCCTTACATCGTTGCAAGCAAATTCTACATGTATAAAAGAACTTCAGCAGTTGGAATTATTTGTTGTAGATCATTTTAGGAAATTAGAAGAAATAGAGACATCATGATTAAACCCCTAATCTATAGTCGATTAGGGGTTTTGGGCGGGAAGTTTTTTCTTATCAGATTCCAAAGTTCTGAGTAATTATTTTTTGAATATCCTAAATGAGATAATGCAGCCTAACTATAAGCAAGAAAAATCCACTCTGCTTGCTCAAGCAATGTGGATCTTTTTTTCTATTTTTCTTTGTTTAAAAAAGTATTCGGCATGATGACAGCGACGACCTCTCCACAAGCACAAAGGATATCATTTGCAAAAACTTGTGTCTCAACTTTAAATCGTTTTGGATGAATTTCGTGCACAGTTCCAATCGCTTTTAATGGAACACCATGGGGAGTCGGCTTAAGAAAATTTACATTTAATGAGGCTGTAACAAACCTTGGTGGTTCTCCTCCCTCACCTGGTTCATAGCCATTTTTCCGATGAAGTACTAGCGCTGCCGAACCTGTTCCATGGCAGTCAATTAATGACGCTACAAGCCCTCCATAGACAAATCCTGGCAATGCTAGGTGCTCTTTATCGGGTGTATAAATCGTCACTGTTTGCGCACCTAGCCAACCGGTTCGAAAATGATGGCCATCTTGATTTAATCGCCCACAACCATAACACCAGGCAAAATCATCCGGATACCTATCTTGAATAGCATTAATTACCTTTTCTATCATTAATAGTCCCCCCTTTTTCAGAAAAGTATAACATATTATCGTTGATAAGGAGATTAGAAAAATGTAATAGCCGTCTGAGGAGGATGAAATGTTAATTAGAAGTATTCACCAAAAAAATAGCTCGGTTTATTAGATTTATTGGCACCTTTCATAAAGGTTCAAAAGCTTCATTAGATTGCCTATGTGCACGAGACCATCTCTCGCTGAGAATCATTAAAGCCGGGACATAAGGAAACTTAAAACTTTTGCGGAAGGAAAAAATCCAGCCAATCATCCAAATTCGGCAAAATCCTCTTCCTTACGCACAACGCTACCTTATCTATTATTAACTCTGAAAACCTTGACCTTAACGATTTGGAAGTTGAAACATATCTGGAAGAAAATCTTGAACTTGAACCACTACCGGAAAAACTTGATAGAGCAAAAGCATAACTGTCACCTAAAACAGAGGAAGCACTGACTGAGGCACTCTATCCAATCTATTTATGCCCCACCAGCTCCTATTTCTGAATTTAATGGACTCGACTACACCTAAAAAATGGAGGCTTATAAAATTTACTTGTTTCATTTGAAAAACATGTTATTTACTTAGTACTCAAGATTTCCAGTGGCACCTTGTTCAGATGTGCTTTGTGTCACCAATCTAAAATGAAACTTTTCTCCTATGTAATCCGTATAATAACAGACTGAAGTGTAAGTCAATGCTGAAAAGGAGTTGCATTATGGGAAATATTTTTCTATTTTCACTGATTATTGGAATCGTGTCTGCACTTGTTCTCTTTCCTATTTTAAAAAAAGAACAGTCCAGTAATAAAAAGAGTAAAAAGCTAAATATGGTAGTATTCATTTCACTGGTAGTCATTATCATGCTTGCATTGTTTGCATTCTATTATTTTAGTAATTTTGACAGAAATCTCTCTACTTTATGGCCGTTAGCACTCGTCTTGACTGCTATAGGTGCAGTAATTAGTACAGGAAAAGAAAGAAAGCTTAAATCTCTTCTTTTCTTAGCTAGTCTCATTGCAGGAGGGTATTTACTAACTGCCTTTATTTTTAATGCAGATGAAAAATTTGAAATTTCAAAAATGGATGAAAAGGTGGAAATCAAGAGCTTTGATGAGTTGGAGACTCCTGCAAGTGTTCCACCAGAGTCTGCACGGAACAAAATGAAAAAGGCATTCGGCCAAGTCCCGAACACAAGTTACTATGAGCTGGGAAATCTCCAAATTCAACAGGTAAACGGAGAATATGTTTATATTGCACCAGTTGAATTCTCTGGATTTTTCAAATGGTGGAAAGGGAGTAAGACACCTGGCTACTTTACATTAAGTGCGACCAATTCATCTGCTAATTCTAAGTTCATCAAGTCAGAAATGATCTACACCACTTCCTCCTTTTTCAATAAAAATATTGAGCGGCATATTCGTATACAATCGCCAGAAAAAATATTTTATGGTGATGTCCAATTAGAAATTGATGAGGATGGAAAACCTTTTTACATTCGTTCATATGGTGAATTTATTTCGGCACGGAATGGTTTTACAGTTAAAGGTATTGTTGTTGTAGATTCAATGAGTGGCGAAACGAAAGAGTATAAATTAGCAGATGTACCAGAATTTATCGATGGTGCCGTCGCACCAGAAGTGGTCAGTTTACAAAACAGTTATTTTGGAAACTTTATTCATGGATTTTGGAATAGCAAATTCGGGAAATCCGACGTGAAACTCCCTTCAGATGAAGGTACAGAAGCAAACGTTAGTCCGATTTTTGATGAAAATAATGAAATGTATTATTTTACTGATTTCACAAGTCCTAAAGAAGGCGTGGACTCGATGCTCGGTTACTCGCTAACAAACTCAAGAACTGGGAAAGCCACTTTCTATACTGGAAATCCAGAACAGTCCTATATGGATTCAGAGGGAGCATTGCAGATCATCGAAAAGAAATTTATCGAAAAGAAATGGCATGGACAAATGTCTGTTATCTATAACTTCTATGGTGAAGCAAGTTGGTTAACCGCTGTACTGGATTCAAACGGATTTTTGCAAAATTACTTTATCGTATCGGCATCTAATCCAGAAATTTCAGTGTACGCAAACACCCCTAATGAAGCACTTAAACAATATAAAACAGCCTTGCAACGGGGCGGGGGCACTGTCGATGGCAGCAGTACAGCAGAGGAAAAGCAAATAAAAGGGACAGTCTTACGAGTCTATAAGGAAAAGTCAGGAGATTTCACCATTGTATCCTTTTTATTAGACAACCTACAAAGTTACATTATTTCATCTGAAAAAGACCCAATGGTAATCTATCTAAAAGAGGAAGACAAAGTAGCTGTTCGCTACCTAGCAACTGAAGAAGACTTCCTACCGGCAAAAGAGGTTGTAATAGAAGGTTTCGAATAAGGTTTCAGCCACCACAAAAAGTAATACGGAAAAGGTGCCCCTGGGCACCTTTTATTGTGTTCTTAACTATGAAATAACTGGAAAATTAGTGATATAATTGAAGAACATAAATTAATTGTCTGAAACTCTTTTATACAGTTTGCACCAGTTTTCTTTTCGTATATTTTTAATTCTTCCATGTAAAACAAAATATCCTTAGTATCTGCAGAGTGAAGATTATTGGAGGGGGATGGAAATGAACCTAATTGACCAGTATGTTAACACTGTAACGACTTATTTACCTGAAAAAGACCGTGAAATTGCGGAGAAACAGCTTTGTGAAAAAATTGACATGAGGCTTCCAGTAAATCCAACCGATGCCGATATCCAGAATGTCCTAGAGCAACTTGGTAATCCTGGTTTACTCGCAAACGAATATCGTCAAGACAAACAATATTTAATTGGTCCAGACCTTTACTACAGTTACCTTTCCGTCCTTAAAGTAGTAATTCCAGTCATTGCCATCCTATCAGCAGTCGGTTCCATGCTCGCAGCGATTTGGCAAACTCCCATTGATAATGGAATAGTTGAGTTCCAAATGGACCTTTTTGCAACGATCTTCTCCTCTATTTTTGAAGGTGCCGCACAGGCGTTTTTATGGGTAACCTTAATCTACTTTATTTTACAAAAACGTGGAGTCAAAGCGAAAAGTATACCCATTTTTAAGCAAAAATGGTCTGTTACAGATTTATCAAAGCTCCCTCCATCAAGCAAGGCGAAAATTCCTCGGATGGAGTCTGCTATTGCTCTATTTTTTAGTGTATTCTTCACTTCACTGTTATATTTTAGACCTGAAATATTCGGATTGTATACAGCATCTAGAGGCAGCTTGATCTTAGAGGAGTCATTCTTTGTATTGGAACAACTTCAATCCTATATGGTTCTCATTATCGTGCTTGCTGTAGTACAGCTGGGTATTTTAATTTATAAGTTTATAACCAAACAATGGACCCTGCCCTTAGCAATTGTTAATACAGCCTATAATGCGGCTATTTGTGTGCTTGTTTCTGTTATGGTCGCTGATCATTCCTTATTTAATCTAGCGTTTTTTACAAACCTTTTCGATTTATTGAATATCTCTGGTTCGCAGTTGACGTCAATATGGTGGGGTCTTAAAGTATTTTCAGTGTTTTTTATAATCGGCTGCAGCATCGACAGCGTAGTGGGTTTCATTAAATGCAAGCGGCAAAATCGGATTTTGGGTAACTTCCATTTCAACTAAAGTCAACAGTTGTCAGGCACCAGATAGTGCCTGACAACCTGTTGACTATTTTTCTCTTGTGTATAAGAAGGCTAAAATAGTAGTGGATTCCCTTTGACTTGGTTTATTCTTCCGTTTTGTCACCTTGAATATAATGTAACTCAAGCTCTTGCCTTATCACATCTGAAATCGGTTCTGTTTTTTGCGTCTTAAGATTAAAATTAACATAGGTTACTGTTCCTTTTGCACAAAGACGTGTGCCTTGATGGATTTCCTCGTATAACTGTAAGCTAGAATTTCCAATCCTTTTCACCCACGTATAAACCACTACATCCCTTCCAAAAAAAATTTGATTCAAATAATCCACGTTCATATTTAGAATAATCATTTTCCAATTTTCAAATGCACTATCTGGGGTAAACAATTTAAAGATTTCATTTCGGGCTGCTTCAAACCATATCGGTACGGTTGTATTATTAATGTGTCCAACCCCATCTGTCTCAGAAACACGTGGCTCAATTATTTTTATATACACTTAACCACTCCTTCCTGCAAAAATCCACCTGAAATACCAACTACTAACTAGTTAAAATACCTTCAAAGGCATGTAGATAGATTTGCTCGATCGATTCCATCGTTAATGGTTTTGGACTTCTATTTAGTAACCTTTTTTGTTTATACCCATTCACGGCTAAGTGGCCCAGATCATCGCGGTGGATATTGTAGGCAGCAAGGTTCGTTGGTAACCCGACATCTTGAACTAAATCGAGCAGACTATTAACTACGTTTCGGGCAATTTCTCGATCACTTTTTCCATTTGTCGGTATGTTAAATATCTTAGCAACAAGAACCATTTTATCCATGCAAGCTGGCCAAATATAATCATAAACATACGGTAGTAACACTGCATTTGATTCCCCATGAGGCAGTTTAAATAGGCCACCTAACGGATAGGCTAAGCCGTGAACACCTGCCACTCCGGCATTATAGAAGCTTAAACCTGCCAATAAACTACCTAACGCCATTTGTTCCCTTGCAACCTTATCCTGACCGTTCCAGACGGCTGAACGAATATTTCCAGCAATTCTCCTCATTGCTTCTAATGCCAATGTATCTGTCAAGGGTGTTGCATTTATCGATGTATAGGCCTCTATTGCATGTGTAAAGGCGTCAATACCACTTGCAGCGGTAACTCTCGGAGGGAGTGTGTAGGTTAAGGTAGAATCGACAATCGCATAATCAGTCAACAGATACTCATGAGTAATGACGTCCTTTGTATCTGCCAAGGAGAAAACCGCAATATCAGTAACCTCAGCACCTGTCCCAGCTGTAGTAGGAATTAATACTTTTGGGAGGCCCTTATTCATTATTTTTTTGCTAGCGCTCAAGTTTAAATAATCTTCAACTAACCCATCATTTTCTTCTAATACTGCTGCAACCTTTGCAAGGTCAAGAGCACTTCCTCCACCAATCCCAATAACTAATTCTGGCTTGTATTTTCTTACCGCAGCGACAACTTGATTACCAACTATTATGGAGGGCTCAGGGACGACATTTGTACTTAAATAGACTTCAATATGTTGTTCCTCTAGAATTTTCATGATAGGTTGAATCACACCCAAATCTTTTAAAATTGGGTCAGTTAGGAGAAAAACGCTATGGGTATTTAATTCTTTCAATATATCTGCTAACCTTCCAAGGGATCCTTCACCATGATAGATTTTCTTTGGCGATACAAATTGGTCCATTATCCCATCTCCTTTATTTGATTAATTAATCTAGGGTAAATTTGTAAATTCAACTATGTAAAGTTCGGTTATGTATACATAATATTATAAATATTCACGCTTCATTTAGCAAAGTCCATGCTAGTTGACTTAAAAACTCTTAAACTAAATTTGCAATGTAAACACAAATATCCCACTGTAAGACTCAACTAATGGTTGGAGACTTACTAGTGGGCTGCTTCAGCTAATATAATTTTGGGTTTTCTTCTAATAATCTGGCTATTTTCGTCAAGGTTGTCAAGAACCATCCGTTTGTCATACCCAGTCGTCGTTGCAGTTCCTCTTGCCAAATGTTATGATGATAAATCCCCTGATGATACACCCTGACTCTCATTCATTTCTGAGCTCTATCCGCTTTAGTGCAAGATATTTATTTTCGGCATCCTCAATCACACCCAACAGCTCATCCTCTAATAATTTTAACTCTTCCCTTCGTAAATGCACTTCCTTTAGTTGTTTGTATGCCAACTTTATCCCTTCTTCATACTGGATGGTTTGCTTGGAATCCAATTCAGCTAATTTAATAAGACATGCAGCATCTTGTAATGAAAAACCTAAGTTTTTCCCTCTAAGAATCATTTTTATTCTGGCTCCGTCTTTCTTCGTATAAATCCGGTGATTTCCTGCTGTCCGTCTTGGATGAATCAAACCTAATTCTTCATAATATCGGATTGTTCGTTGACTAATATTAAACTCTTCAACAAGGTCGGATATTAAGTATTCGCTATCTTCTGACTTTTTCACAGGCACGTTCCTCACCTCAATGATATAAGTTTACTTTACAACTACCAACAACGTCAATTATCTACCGTTGTTGGTAGCTATAAGGCAGAATAAAAAAATGCCCTATTTAGTTGGTAATTGGTAACTTAATTAGCAACTAAAAAAGGGAGTTTAATTCACACTACGAATTGAACTCCCTACTCCTATTAACTACTTGAAAAGTACTATCTTGCCCTACTTTTTGCAATAGGCTGAACAACTTTAGGCTCTACATAGTCAGTCTCGCTTTTCTTATAAGCGTTCCAATAAGCCATCGCGATAAAAACTGTACCGCCCACTGCATTTCCTAAAAAGACAGGGATGAAATTATCTATATACGCAAGCCAAGAAAAATGGCCGGCAAAGATCGCAGCAGGAATAACAAACATATTTGCAACTACGTGTTGAAATCCGATTGCAACAAAAGCCATTGTTGGAAACCAGATGCCGGCTATTTTCCCACTCATATCGTCGGCCCCATATGAAAGCCATACGGCAGCTGCAACCAGCCAATTACATCCAATTCCAGAAATAAAGGCTTGAAGAAATGATGCTTCAAGTTTATGGTCGGCGATACTAATAAGCTTTTCCAAATATAGACCGGTTTCTGTAAGTCCGACAAGATGTCCGAAAAAGTATGCAACAAAAACAGCCCCAACAAAGTTACTGATTGTAACAAGAAACCAATTATTGAATAATTGGCCTGTACTTATCTTCTTTGCCATCCTTGCAAGTGGCACGGCCATCATATTCCCCGTTAACAGTTCCCCGCCTGCTAGTAATGTAAGAATAAGCCCGATTGGAAAAACAGATGCACTGATCAGACTTCCTAATCCTTCCAACTCTGGTGATAAAGTTGCTGTGACACGAATTGCTAGTAAATAACCTAAGGCTATAAATGCACCTGCTTCAAATCCTAATATCATTGTCTTTACTGGTGAATAGTTTACTTTTTTATGCCCATTTTCCACGGTAATTTCCATAATTTTCTCTGGTTTACTGAATCCCATATATGATGTACTCCTTTATCAGTAACTTTGTGAAAGTATTAACATACTTCTATTCTATCTTATTTTCCTCGATAAACCTGTGAATATTTGATTAACTATTTTGTAGCGCTTACAATTGAAATTTTTCCAAACTATCTTCCTTTTCACGAGGATGTTATTCTAAAGGAGCTAAATGTGTTTTCTATCATGCCTTAAAAGGAATCCTACACATATTTCCGATAATAATGAAATCCCCATTAAATTAACCTTTTATAACTAGGTGTTAGGCACATTTTCCCTAAAACTTATCCTCTTATATTTATGAAAACTCCAAAAAAACAGCCATCAATAGATGGCTGCAATCTTTTAAAATGAACATTTCCAATTACTTTTTATTTTTTAGCGGGGATAATCAAAATCGGTACTTGAGCCTCATGAAGAATACCATTGGAGACACTCCCTAGCGCCGTTCCTCTTACTATTCCCATACCCCTAGACCCCATTACGATATACTTTACATCTAATTCCTTTGCTAGTTTACAAATTTGCTGGGTTGGATCACCTATCCCCTTTAACAATTCGTAATCCATTTTGTGCTCATCCATTAATTGAATTGCAGCCTTTGTAGCATTATCAAACAGTTCTTCCTGGTATTCCTTAATTAATTCCTCATTAATGAATAATCTTGTATGAATCATATGAAATGAAGGTTGAACATTAAGCAAGATAATTTTACAATGAAACGCTTCTGCTATGCTTGCTGCTTCCTTCAATGCTTCAAGTGAATGTTCTGATCCGTCAATTGCAACTAAAATACTCTCTTTCATCATATTACCTCCTTAAATTTACGAGAAATACAAAAAGACCTTTTGTTTATTCGTAAAAGACGCACTGGACACGATGATTGAATCGACAAAAACAGTAGCAAACAACAAATAAGTGAAGACTTTTATCTAAAATACTTATTGTGGATCTTAAAAAGAAGAAATTAGGTCCTCTCTCCTCTATTGTATGAAATTATTGTATTTTAATCAATTGTGAAAATTCGTACAATTTATGACATTGTAATGGTTTTATCGGTAATCCAATCATTTTATATGTTTTAATAGTAGTAGATAGTTTCTCCATTTCAATAGATTGGGAGAGTGAAAATACTATGTGGTTTACAAAAAGTCATACGGAGGTTATTGCTGAATTAAGCACCGACGCTACCACGGGTCTATCAAGTGCTGAGGCCGCAAAACGCTTAGCTTTGGTTGGACCTAATGAATTTACTGAGGACAAAAAGCCGTCCATCTTTATCTTGTTCTTTGAACAAATAAACAGCTTGCTAATCTACATTTTAATCGCTGCTGCGCTTATTTCGGTTGTTGTTCGTGAATACAGTGATGCAGTCATCATTGTTATCGTCATACTACTCAATGCCATTATCGGTGTCATCCAGGAAGCAAAGGCAGAGAAAGCATTAGAAGAGCTAAAGAAGATGACCACCCCAAAAGCTGTGGTTAAACGCGACGGAGACATTAAAGAAATTCCATCTGAAGTTCTAGTTCCTGGTGATATTGTCCTAATAGATGCAGGCCGGTTTATTCCCGCCGATTTGCGCCTGATTGAGACGATTAATTTAAAAATTGAAGAATCATCCTTAACTGGTGAGTCAGTACCTGTGGATAAAGAGGCAAACTGGTTGGGGAGTGACGAGATTCCCATTGGTGTTCAACGCAATATGGTATTTATGTCAACATTGTCTACATATGGCCGCGGCGTTGGGGTTGTCACAAATACGGGAATGAAAACTGAAATAGGAAAAATTGCCGGAATGCTTGGCAATCAAAAACGCGACCTAACTCCATTGCAAGTAAAACTAGCTGAGCTTGGGAAAATAGTTGGAATCGGTGCAGTCCTCATTTCCGCAGTCATCTTTTTGATAGGGTTTTTTCAAGGCAGAGTAGTACTTGATATGTTCTTAATTGCTGTCAGCCTTGCGGTTGCAGCCATTCCAGAGGGTCTTCCTGCGATTGTTACGATTGTCCTTGCCCTTGGAGTACAGCGAATGATCAAACGGCAAGCGGTTGTCCGTAAACTTCCTGCTGTCGAAACACTTGGAGCGGTAAGCGTCATTTGTTCAGATAAAACCGGGACACTTACACAAAATAAAATGACGGTAACAAAAGTCTTTGTCAACGGCCTCTATGCCCCACTGGCATCGATAACTGGGAAAGAAAACAATGAAGATCTTTTTTTTAAAGCAATGGCTTTATGTAATGATGCAGTAGTGACAAAAGAGGAACAATCAGGTGATCCCACGGAAATCGCCCTTGTTGCAGCTGCATCAAAGCTTGGTTTCGATAAACAGCATTTGGAAAAAAACTATCAACGTATTTTTGAAATTCCCTTTGATTCTGAGCGAAAGATGATGACCACCGTTCACCAGCACCAAGATCGCTGTTTTGTAATGGTAAAAGGTGCATTAGAAAGCATCCTCCCTTTAATTTCTCATATCAACGAACAGGGTGAAAAGGTTGCCTTCTCGCCTGCCAACAGTGATATCGTAAGTGAACAGGCAAATGCCATGTCAGATGAAGCCTTAAGGGTACTCGCGATTGCCTACAAAGAAATAACATCTGCTTCAGACCTCACCCAAAAACAACTCGAAAGTGATCTAATACTGCTCGGCCTTACCGGAATGATTGATCCGCCTCGGGAAGAAGTGAAAGCATCGATCGCACAGTGCAAAAGTGCAGGCATCCGGACTGTGATGATCACTGGTGATCATCAAAAAACAGCCTTAGCAATCGCCAAAGAGCTCGGAATTGCTACCGAAGAAATAGAAACGATAACAGGTCCAGAACTTAACATACTCAGCGAAAACGAACTAAATGAAAAAGTGAAAAACATCCTTGTTTATGCCCGCGTGTCCCCCGAGCATAAAGTAAAAATTGTTAAAGCTCTGAAGGCAAACGGAGAGATTACTTCGATGACTGGTGATGGTGTCAATGATGCTCCCTCACTGCAGCAGGCCGATGTTGGGGTTGCAATGGGACTGAGTGGTACGGATGTGGCAAAGGGTGCCGCCGACATCGTATTAACGGATGATAACTTTGCAACCATCGTTGCGGCAGTCGAGGAAGGCAGAAATATTTACCAAAATATTAAAAAATCGATTCTATTTTTACTATCGTGCAATCTTGGCGAAATTATCACTCTCTTCTTTGCCATCTTGCTTGGCTGGCCAGCTCCACTTACGGCAGTACATATTTTGTGGGTAAATTTAATTACCGACACACTACCAGCTATCTCACTTGGATTGGACCCAGATGATCCAGATGTTATGAAAGAACAACCACGTTCGATTAAAGAAAGCATCTTTGCTCATGGTAGTGGTACCTTTACCGTGATTAACGGACTGCTTATTGGATTAATCACTTTATTTGCCTTTATCGCTGGACTGTATGTATATACGGGAGCAGAATCTATTTTTATGATTGACTTTAAAAATATTCCTGCAAATGCGCTCATTCATGCACAGACGATGGCTTTTATTACCTTAAGTGTTTCACAATTATTTCACTCTCTAAACTTAAGACATACTTATAAATCTATTTTCCAAGTTGGTTTATTTACCAATAAATTCTTATTAGCTTCAATTTTTTTCGGAATCTTTATTCAAGTTGCACTAGTCAATAGCCCATTATTTAACAAAATATTTGAGATTAATGTCTTAACAATGAAGGATTGGCTGATGGTCCTTGCCCTTTCGCTTTTCCCATTGATTTGTAATGAACTGTGGAAAGCAGGAAAAAGAATCTTTCAAGATTGACAGTTGAATTAATCGTTTTACAGTCAAATGAGGAAGTACTAAAATGTTAATTTTAGTACTTCCGACAAGGAACTGTTCCATTAAATTTTATCAACAGAGTATGTGTATTCTGAACCAACAAACAGCCAAAGTGTTAGAGCTGTTTGTTTTGGTTTTTCGTTCGACATCTCGACAAAAATCAACATTACTCACGTAGTGACGGTGCACTTGAAGTAAAATATGTTATAATGTAGATAACATCTTTTTTTATAGAGCTGTGACAGTGATAAAAGCTCTTCATTTGCGCAAATAGCTCAAAAGCTACAGCAATAACGAATTCAAAGAAAAATTAAGCTTAGATAAACTTGCTATAGAAAAATTAATATAGAAAAGGTGTTATAAATGGAAAACTCAATCGAAACCGTTTATTTCTTAGAAAATCCTGAGAAAAATATTATTAAATTTGCAACTGGAACACAAATACGTTATGAGGATGTAATCAAAGAGGTTTTTGGTGTGGCGTGCATCAATGATTTACACATGATGATCCAGTATAACAAGAATTTCCAGACAAGTATTTGTAATAGTCACGGCATTAGCGAAAAGAAAATTACACTAGATAGAGTCCTTCGTGTCGCTTCTAAACTGGATATGCTTCATTTTAAAAAACAATTGATGGATCAGAAAAAAGAAGGTATGGATGATGAACCGCTTGAAGTGGATCTTTCCATCCAACGACCCTTTGATTCAACAATTAAGCTTCAAGAGGGCATTTTTCGTTGGGATGACAATAATTTTTCATATAATGCAGTAAAACCTGGTGCCTAACACCTTTGTATTAACCTGTTAACATACAAAGGCTAGACGCCTTTTTTTTATTCATTCGAATGGTTAATTTCAAGTGGAAAATTGATAAGTATCTTGCTGCCTATTTTTAACAAGCAATAACCCGCAATTACTCATTCACCATTTAAATAGTTTCAGCTTGTAAATACACAAAAAGGTGTCAGGCACTATCCACTTTTTTCACGGATGGTGCCTGACACCTTTTAAATTATCAACGCTTTTTCTTATTTGACTTCGTAATTCTTCCTAATAAAAATGCCCCAGCCGCAATGCCAACGATTGTGTTTGTCTTTTTATTAAATACTTGTTTGATGACAAGATTAATATTTTGCGGTCTTTCAGCAAGGCGTCTCATGAAATATCCGTACCAGTCGGTACCAAAAGGAACGTAGATACAGACTTTGTATCCTTCTTGCGCAAGGTTTAATTGTAGGTCTTTTCTGAAACCATAAAGCATTTGAAACTCAAATTGATCATAAGGGATGTTATTCGTTTTAACAAAAGCTTTTACATGGTTAATAATTCGATGATCATGTGTTGCAATCGATGTGAATTTCCCATTTAGCAAATGCCATTCGGTAATCTTAATTAAATTTTCATCAATATCCTTTTTGTCCTGGTAAGCTATTTCTTCCGACTCTTTATACGCACCTTTGACCAGACGAATACGATGATCTTTATATTTTTCAACATAATCCAGTGCATGATGGAAATATGACTGAATAACTGTTCCAACATTTTCAAATTCTTGCGAGAGCTCATCAACAAGCTTAAATGTTTGCTGCATATGGCTATCGTCTTCCATGTCAATATTTACAAAAACATCATATCTATTTGCTTGTTCAACGATTTCTTTTATGTTTTTTAAACAAAAGTGATAATCAATATCCAAACCAACTTGGGTCGGTTTTAAGGAAATATGTGCATCCACTCTATTCTCATGAATCGCTTTAATTACCTTAAGAATTTGTTCCTTGGCAGCGGTTGCCTCTTCTTCTTTAAAAACGAATTCTCCTAAATTATCAACGGTACAAGAGATTCCCTGTGCGTTAAGTTCCTTAATACTTCTTATCACTTCTGGTATATTTGTACCTGCAACGACAGTTTGTGCACCCAACTTTAACCCATACTTTTTAGCAGTACTATTAAGAAATTGGTTTTGGGATAAGCCGATAAAAAAATCTTTTAACATAGTGATATCTCCCTGCAGATGATTTTTTATCATCATTATAGCATGCGCTTTCATTAAAGTTTATTTTGCGAATTTTCCGAAATTGGACACCTGAATTTCTTTTAGAGTTTGTGGGATTTTATAGATATAAAAACCAGGAGAATCGGAAACAATCACAAATTACACACCGGAATTTGCTCGCAAAAAAATCGAAGGTACAGATTTGACTAAGTAATAGTGCATGAAAAAAATATTGAAAATAGGCACCATCCATAAAATTGGATAGTGCCTGTCATCTTTACATTAACTTTTATCATAGCCATTCCGAGATCGGTATTGCTGTGGTGCCCTTGTTGGATAGCGGGCTGGAAAACTAAACATATGAACGAGCTGTGTAAACGGGATTGACGCAAACAAGAAAAACGACAAAATAACATGGACCTTAAAAAGAGTTGGTATCCCTAGCATAAGCCCTGACAACGGGTGGAATGTAAACAAACTTCGAAACCAGGGGCCAATGGTTAGCCGATACTCATAGGCAACAACCGTCGTATTATAAATGAGTGTCATATAGGTGCCCAATCCCGCAATAATAATTAACAACCCAATCGTGAAATAATCAGCAAATGTGCTATGTACCCGGACCCTCGGGAATGTTAACTTACGAATAATCAGTAAAATCAGGCCGAATACAACCATTAGTCCAACAAGTCCACCACCTGTAATCGCAAAAAAGTGGTATGTGTGATCGTCAACACCCATTGCCTCATATACTTCGATTGGAATCAAAACACCCATTACATGACCCAAAAATGCAAAAATAATCCCATAATGAAAGCTAACAGATCCGATTCGCAACCACTTTTTTTCAAAAATTTCTGTTGACGGTGCATACCAGCTTTTACCCCTAAAGATAAATCGGTAAAATATACCTACAATCAGGATGGTACCGCATATATAAGGGAAAATGGTCCACCAAAAAAATTCCAAATCGCCAACCTCCTTACGTAGTAAACAGTTTTGATCTATTAACTTTACCAAGATAACTATCCAAAATCATTGCAATAAGTAAAGTAAAAGGACATCTAACCTATCGATACATCATCGGGTATGGCAATTCCTCCAAATCTGCTTCCTCATGTTCGTTTTCCAAAAGAGCAATTTCCTCTTTTCCTGGAGCTTGAAAGACATACATCATTAACAGGTTGATTGCCTTGAAATAGGGATTGCTACTCGGTAGGTTGCTCAATAACCGATTAATGGCATAGGCTAGGCGTCGACTCAGTTTAGTGAAATTCTCTTCCGCGGGTGCGACAGCCATTAGTTCTAAAAGCATTGGAATATAATCAGCCAATTCCTTCCCTTCATATTCATAACCGCCTTCACAGATGAGCTTTTGTAGCTTTACCAAGGCCGCGCCACGCTTACGACTGTCACCCAACTCATGTGCAGTTAAATAGAGACCTGTCTTTTCCTGATAATCAAAAGTTTCAACATAAATTTCTTGCAGGTCCTTTCGATCCATTTCATATAGTGGGCGAATTCGCTCCAAAACTTCCGTACGGATTGTTACCGAAGGAATCTGTTCATTCACAAATTCTTCAATCACAGAATGTTCGTCGAAAAACTCATCATTAGGATAATCTAAAATTCGGGACATGATCACTAAAATTGTCGAAGTTTCATTGGTCATTGACTTTCACTTCTCTCAAATGGATAGGTTACTATTCCTTCTGCTGGTGCAAGCTCTTCAATGCTGCATGCCCCTTGCTGATAATGTAAGTTCTTGTCCATTTCACGCCGCCCTGTTGGAATGACAAAGCGTTCATTATATTTTGCAACCGCAAGTAACCGTGCCATTTCTTCGAGCTCTTCTGGTGGCGTCTTCGCTTCTTCCAAAAGCTTTCTCACCTTTAGCTTATCGCCTCCCCCAACCGTCTTTTCACGCATATGAACACGCATCGCAGCCATTTTCAACAATACGCGGCGAATCACCTGAGTATCGTCGGCAGCTAACATGGAAGCTAAGTATTCCATGGGAATTCTCATTTGATCGACCGCTGGAATATATCCATCCGCACCTAGATCCTGCTCATTGATAATATGGTTCATAATTGGGCTCAGCGGCGGCACATACCAAACCATTGGCAATGTCCGATATTCTGGGTGCAACGGTAAGGCGATTTTCCATTTCATCGCCATCTTATAAACCGGTGAGGCTTGAGCACTTTCAATCCAGCTATGATTAATCCCCTGTTTTTCGGCTTCAGCAATCACCTCAGGGTCAAACGGATCTAAAAAGACAGAAAGCTGGGCCTCATACAATTCTTTTGGATCTTCAACCAAGGCAGCTTCCTTCACCCTGTCGGCATCATATAACACGACGCCGATGTAGCGAATACGCCCAACACAGGTTTCTGAACAAATCGTTGGCAGCCCCGCTTCCGTTCGTGGATAACAGAAATTACATTTCTCTGCTTTATGTGTGTTCCAATTGTAGTACACCTTATGATAGGGGCAGCCATTCATACAGAAACGCCAGCCCCGGCAGGCATCCTGATCAACAAGGACAATCCCATCTTCATCCCTTTTATATAAGGCACCAGATGGACAAGAGGCAACACAGGACGGATTAAGACAATGCTCACAAATCCTCGGTAAATACATCATGAACGTTTTTTCATATTCCATGGCAATATGTTCCTGAAGCTTTTGAACATTCGGATCCATCGGAACCACTTCACTACCACCCGCAAGGTCATCATCCCAGTTAGGGCCCCACTCTGGTTTATCCAAATACTTACCGGTAATCATGGAGACAGGACGAGCCACAACAATATTCTTTTTCTTCGGGCTCTGATGTAAATTTTGAAAATCATACGTCCAAGGCTCGTAAAAATCATCCATATCAGCCATATCGGGATTGTAAAAGATATTAGCCAACTTTGAGATTGGTCCGCCCGCTTTTAAATGTAATTTGCCATTTCGCAAGGACCAACCACCTTTGTAACGGTCGGTATTTTCCCATTCCTTTGGGTACCCAGGGCCTGGTCGTGTTTCAACATTGTTATACCAGACGTACTCCATCCCCGGTCGGTTTGTCCAAACATTTTTACAGGTTACAGAACAAGTATGACAGCCAATACATTTATCAAGGTGCATAACCATGGCAACCTGTGCTTTAATCCTCAAGCCAATCGACCTCCTTTAATGGTCGGACAATCGCCAATGTATCCCGCTGGCTCCCTGTGGGTCCATAATAATTAAATCCATAGCTCAGTTGGGAATACCCACCAATCATATGGGTTGCTTTCGGATAAATCCTCGTCACACTGTTATGTGTACCACCACGTGTTTTATTAATAGTATTTCCTGGTACTCCCATGGTTCGATCTTGGGCATGGTGCATGTAGACAGCCCCGCGCGGCATCCGGTACGTTAAAACGGCCCTTGCCACAACGACGCCATTACGGTTGTATAGTTCAATCCAATCATTATCCTTAATACCAATTTCTGCGGCATCTTCTTCATTCATCCAGACAACCTGCCAGCCGCGGAACAATTGAATCATATTGGTTGTATCGGTAAACATGGTATGAATGCCCCACTTTTGGTGTGGTGTCATATAACGAAGCGTAATCGATTTTCCTTGATTTTCAACTTCCTTCTCACCCTTAATAAAAGGACCTTTTGAAATAGGAGGAATATACAATGGAAGACCTTCGCCATAATCAAGCATGACCTCATGATCCAGATAAAAGCTTTGTCGCCCCGTCAATGTATGCCAGGGAATATGGTATTCCTTATTTACTGTAAAGGGCGAATAGCGGCGGTTATCATTCTCCAGACCGCTCCAAACCGGTGTCGATATCGCCTGACGTGGTTGAATGGTTAACGCATCTAATGTATAATCCTCTTCTTCTCGTCCTTCAGAAATATGAGCTAGTTTCTTACCCGTTTTTTCCTCCATTGACTTCCAGCCCTCAACCGCACGTTTTCCGTTGGTTGCCCCGGACATAAGTAAGATGGCATTAATTGCATTTTTATCTGAATATAAATCTGGATAGCCTTTTCCAATGCCTTCATGCTTCGATGTTCCTAATCGGTCAAGTAATTCCTTGTATACTTTATCACCAGGAATACGGACACCCTTTGTTCCATAGCCATTTTTAATATTGGGTCCGACCGTTATCCACATATCATAGACATGAGGGTAATCTCGTTTCAAGATGGTAAAGTTGGGTAAGGTTTTTCCTGGAATTGCTTCTACTTCACCTTTGCGCCAATCCTTCACCTTCCCAAATGGTTGGGCAATTTCATTGATTGTGTCATGGGCTAGCGGTGACATAATTAGATCCTCTTGGGCCGGAAGATGTTCCTTAGCAAGTTCAGAAAAGACCTTGGCAATTTCTCTAAAGGCATCCCAGTCACTCCTTGTATCCCATGGCGGGTTAATTGCCGCATTAAAAGGATGTACAAAGGGATGCAGATCAGTACTACTAATATCATATTTTTCGTACCAAGTTGCAGCAGGCAGAATAATATCAGAGAAGAGCCCTGAACTGGTCATCCGGAAATCCATACTCACAAATAGATCTGTCTTCCCAACAGGCGGCTTTTCGGAAATATTTACATCTATAGGTTGCCAGGAGTTTTCAATATCTGTTAGGACTGAGTCGTCAGAGCCGATCAAATGTTTTACAAAGTACTCGTGCCCCTTGCCGCTGTCTCCCAGTAAATTCGAGCGCCAGTTAAAAAAGACACGTGGAAAGTTTCGCGGATCATTTGGATTTTCAATCGCAAAATCAAGTGATCCATCCTTCAACTGTTTGACCACATCAGCAAACAATGCTTGGTCATCACTAGTGCGTGCACGGGCATCTTTCATAATATCTAAAGAATTTTGCGAAAGCTGTGGAAAGCTTGGCAGCCAACCCAGACGTGCTGACATGGCATTAAAATCAGCCGGGTGCATTTTTGCATAGTGACTTCCCCAGTCTGTTGGTGAATCATTAGCGTCATATTCATAACGAAATTGCTCCGTGGCAAAATAAAAGAACGATGTACCATTCATGAAACGAGGTGCTTTTACCCAATCATTGGCAAACGCAATTTGGGAAAATCCCTCCAATGGTCGTACCTTTTCCTGTCCTACATAATGGGCCCAGCCACCACCATTGACACCTTGAGAGCCAGTTAATAAAATAAGATTTAAAATTGACCGGTAAATTTGATCACTATGGAACCAATGGTTTGTTCCACCACCCATCGCAATCATTGATTTCCCCTTGGTCCGGGCTGCGTTTTCAGCAAATTCTCTGGCAACCTGGATGACGTGAGACTTATTCACACCCGTAATACTTTCCTGCCACGCAGGTGTGTACGGCTTAAACTCATCATTATAATCGACTGGATAATCGCCTGGAAGTCCCCTATTTATCCCTGTATGTGCAAGCATAAGATCATAGACTGTCGTAACAAGGATTTCATTGCCTGCTTGGTCCTTCATACGCTTTACAGGAACTCCACGTTCGCTTTTCCCTCCCTCTTTTTCTGCAAAATAAGGAAACTCGACCATTGCTACTTCGCCTTTTTCGTCAAGAAAGCTGAGTTTCGGATTAATTTCCGAACCATCTTCAGCCAACAAATCTAAATTCCATTGATTACTTTCATCCCACCTAAACCCTTGACTGCCATTTGGAATCGCAAAGTTTCCCCGAGTGTCATCCCAGACGACGGTTTTCCAATCTCCTAATTTATCTTGGCCAGAAATATCCGAGGACCGTAAAAACCGATCAGAACGATAACGGCCATCCTTTTTATTTAAAATGACAAGATAGGGGAGGTCTGTGTATTGTTTTGCATAATCGATAAAATATGGTGTTTGGTTATCAACATAAAATTCCTTCAAAATGACATGTGTCATTGCCATCGCAAGTGCCCCATCTGTTCCAGCCTTTGCAGGCAGCCACATATCTGCAAATTTTTCATATTCTGCATAGTCCGGACTAACCCCGACTACTTTTGTGCCGTTATAGCGTGATTCAACCATAAAGTGGGCATCAGGTGTTCTTGTTTGTGGGATATTTGTTCCCCATATGATGAAATACTTGGAGTTATACCAATCGCCACTTTCCGGCACGTCCGTCTGATCGCCCCAAACCTGTGGAGAAGCAGGCGGCAAATCAGCATACCAATCGTAAAAGCTTAAAATGGTGCCACCGATTAACGATAAGAACCTCGTCCCGCCAGCATAACTAACCATTGACATCGCAGGAATGGGACTAAAACCTACCACTCGATCTGGACCATATTTTTTGATTGTATAAATGGTTGAGGCTGCAATCATTAGACAAACGTCTTGCCACGAGCCTCTGACAAAACCACCTTTACCACGCACCTTTACATATTGTGAGCGTTTGTTTGGGTCTGTCACAATATTTTCCCAGGCCAAAACAGGGTCTTTTGCCTTCGTTAGTTCCTCTTTCCATAACGCAAACAAGTCCCCACGTACGTAAGGATACTTCACACGAGTTGGACTATATGTATACCAGGAAAAGCTGGCACCACGAGGACATCCCCTCGGTTCGTATTCAGGAAAATCATCGCCAGTTGACGGATAATCCGTTTGTTGGGTTTCCCAAGCGATAATTCCATCCTTGACATGAATTTTCCAGCTGCAAGAACCGGTACAGTTCACACCATGTGTTGAACGGACTACCTTATCATGCTGCCAACGTTTCCGGTAAACCTCTTCCCAATCACGAGGACGGGGATTCTCTTCCGTCCACCCATCATTAATACGCTCTCCGCGCACTAAATGCTTCAGTGAATGGAATAGATGGTTCTTTTTAGACTGCATTGCTTCCACCCCTGCCTTTTAGGATGTCTGCTAATGGATTGAACTCTTCGCCTAAAAGCCGGAAGGAGTCATCCCCACTCTGAAATTCTTCCATAAAGACCTTCCAATTCACCGCATTGGCTGCTGCAAGAATAAGTCTTTGTAATGTATTCATCTCATCAATGTCATAGATTTTCTCGATCAATTCTCCAGGTATTTCTCCAAATCGCATCCTAAGTACAGCAATTAAATCCTCACGATCATTAACAAGCAATGGATCCGTTTCAAATGAAAACAATAGTATGTTCAGTCCCTTCTAAAGTTTTATCATTTTATAGTAATCTGAGATTAATAGTGATTTACATTTCTCTGCGGTATCTTTAAAAAAGTGAATCACTTCTTCATCAGGATGCATTGTTTGTTCAAAACTTACTTGTGTTGAAACCCTATGTGAAAAAGATTGCGAAAACCGGATTGTGATTTCATAGCCAGTTTCATTTTTGATAACAGTCCCATGGATGTCGTAAGGATGGATATTAAATTTTGAAAACGTTTCGGCCATTTTTTTATATAAGACTGGTGCGGCAAAACGTACTAGTTTTTCTTCGAAACCACTTTTCTTATCCATTCTTAACCTCACTTCCTTAGTTCCCTTATTTTACCTTGGTTATCTTTTACTTTTTTCTAGCAGTTTATTCATTTCATCTTCATTATGGATTTCATCGATGATGACTAGACTGTCTAATAAAGTAATCATTCGTTGATCTGGCTCAAACGTTTGCAATCTTTCTTTCATATTTTCCACGATACGGCGCATTAAATCATGATCCCGAGTTAATTGGATCACAGTATGCTCTAGTTCTGGATCTTCTTTGACTATATCCTTATATAAGCCTTCTTCTTCCGCTTCAGCATGCTTCAGCGTCCTTGATTCCCAATGGTCAATTGCCACTTCTATCACCTGTAAAGCCTTTTCCTTGTCACCAACTTCCAAACATTTTTGAATTATTGCTCGTAACTCGATTGCCTCATTCAAAGCAGATTCATGGATGGAAGAATGTGCTTCCAGTTTTCTTAAGCTTGGTCCTGACAAATCTCTTCACGCCTCTCCTCCAACATTACCAAAAGTAGTTGCATAAATTTAATGGAATGATTTGTTGGAATTTTATTTTCTTTAATAGGAAATTCCTCGTAAAGATAGGTACACTTATCAGCCTTTCCATTATTTCTATTGATAAACTTTCAGAGGAAGTGTTTCTTAGTTAATATGGGCTAACCTATGAATAAATAATGGATCAGGTACCACCAAAAGCTACAGAGTACACAACGCCTAATACGTTATATTAATGGAAAATAGGAAATAAAGTGGGAGTCATTGATATTATCTCTTCAATTTGTTATAATGAAGTGGTTTTAACATTATCGAGGAGGAACACTTTTTTATGTCAATTGAGGTAGGTAGTAAGGTACAAGGTAAAGTAACAGGAATCACTAGTTTTGGGGCATTCGTTGAATTGCCTGGTGGCTTAACAGGTCTTGTCCATATCAGTGAGGTAGCGGATAGCTATGTAAAAGACGTTAATGACCATCTGAAACTTGGTGATATGATTGAAGTAAAAGTAATTAGTGAAAAAGACGGTAAAACGGCCTTATCCATCAAAAAAGCAATAGATAGACCTGAAGGACAAACTTCTTCTTATTCCCAACGTCCAGCACGCCAGGGTCAAGGCAGAGTTGACAGGGGTGCCAAAGGTGGGGGTTTCAAACCAAAGGAAAATTTTGAAGATAAAATGGTTAAGTTTTTAAAGTCAAGTGAAGAAAATTTATCTACCCTCAAACGCAGTACTGAAACAAAACGGGGCGGTAGAGGTGGAAGACGCGGATAACCAACCGCATCTTTTATTAATACTCCAAATATAATGAAAGGCAAACCTGTATTAAACAGGTTTGCCTTTTTTCATGTCCCCTATTAATAGATGAGTTTACAAAAAAATTTCAGGAGGATATATCCAAAAATAATCGAACTGATGCATCCCACAACTCTTTTTGTAAGAGAAATGTATCTACCTTGGCCGTTTGTTTCGATTCCGCAAGAACGTTGGGATATCGAGCGATTCTTCTGGTTGTTTCACTTGACGTTCATTTTCATTTACCGGTGCATCCCGCAATGCCTGTTCACGTTTAGGCTGTTCCCGTACCTGTGATTTATACATATCAGCTCTTGTGGAAATAGTAGACGTGTTCTGAGATGAGTTCCTATTTAGAGACGAATTACGATTTCGCTCTGAATTCTCCTTATCAACAAAGCCCGTAGCAATGACAGTGATCATAACTTCACTTTTAAAGTCCTCATTAATGATCGACCCAAAAATCATATTTAAATCCTTATCCGCAGCACCGGCAACAATTTCCGCTGCCTCTTGTACTTCATATAGACTTAAATTTATGCCCCCTGTGATGTTCATTAATATCCCTTGAGCACCATCGATGGACGTTTCAAGTAATGGACTAGAAATAGCCTTTTTTGCTGCTTCCACTGCACGGTCTTCACCTTTTGCAATCCCAATCCCCATTAAAGCTGTACCTTGATTGGACATAATCGTTTTCACGTCAGCAAAATCAAGGTTGATTAGTCCAGGGACAGCAATTAAATCAGAAATCCCTTGAACACCTTGGCGCAGGACATTGTCCGCTTCTCTGAAGGCTTCTACCATCGGTGTCTTTTTATCAACCATCTGTAATAAGCGGTCATTGGGAACAATAATCAAGGTGTCCACGGCTTCCCGCATTATCTCGATTCCGCTTGAAGCATTTGCTGCTCGCTTACGACCTTCAAAGCCAAACGGCCGTGTGACCACACCAATCGTAAGCGCACCAAGCTTGCGAGCAATTTGGGCAATTGCTGGGGCTGCTCCGGTTCCGGTACCACCGCCCATTCCTGCGGTAACGAAGACCATGTCTGCTCCTTCTAGTGCCTCCTGCAGCTGCCTACTGCTCTCTTCCACGGCTTTTCTACCAACTTCTGGATTGGCACCTGCACCTAACCCTCTTGTTAACGATGCACCAATTTGCATCTTAATTTCTGCTTTTGATAAGTTAAGTGCCTGGGCATCGGTGTTAACTGCAATAAACTCGACGCCTTGAACGCCGCCCTCAATCATCCGATTTACCGCGTTGTTTCCCCCACCACCTACACCGATTACTATTATCCTAGCTATTGGATCCACATTCACATCAAATTCCATTAATCGTTACTCCCAATCATCCAAAATACCCTTTACCATTGTTTTTAAGACTCTTTACGAAACTTTTCATACTAAATTGAAACAAAATACCAATTTTACGAGTGAATCAGTAAAAAATTTTTACGAGCATATGTCCCAATACTTTAATTCGTACAGGTTTAGATATCGATTCGAAAAATAACAATCTATACGAAACAGTCTTTTTAAAAGAAACCAGAGAATCTTCCCTCTGTTTTATAAAAACATTCTAGATTATTTCATTTTATCCTTTCATCTTACCATATAAGGAAATAATATTCTGATATATGTATATTCGTAATATGACTTTCATCACATTGTAATATGATATAAATATTGGCTACGGGGAACTATATACAACTAACACCCCATGGTTTTATTATAATAACTGCATGAAAAAAAAGACAGGATTAAGTTCCTGTCCTTGATTAACTATGGAAATTCATACCATCTGTTACTGCTTTAACGATCTCAGCGCGGATGGCAAAGTCACCGAAGTGCTCGCCTTCTTGCCGTTCTTTCGCATAGCGAGAAAAAAGGACACGCAGCTCACTCAAAATTTCCTTCTCGCCAATGTTATCACGGTACAGTTTACTTAGGCGGCTACCGTCAAAGGCTGCTCCTAGGTACATATTGTATTTGCCAGGCCCCTTGCCAATAAAGGCAATTTCACCGAGAGCAGGACGAGCACATCCATTTGGACAGCCGGTCATCCGAATAGTGATTTCTTCGTTCCGCAGGCCATTTTCATCGACAATCGCCTCCATCTTCTCAAGGAGATGTGGCAAATAACGTTCAGCTTCTGCCATTGCCATCCCACACGTTGGAAATGCGACGCACGTCAGTGAACTACGGCGAAGTGCTGAATATTGACCGCCATCCGTCAAACCAAATTTTTCAATGAGTTCATCAACTTTTTTCTTTTCTCGGTTAGAGACATTGGCAATAATTAAATTTTGATTTGCTGTCAGACGATAATCACCACGATGGATTTTGGCTATTTCACGCAAGCCGGTCTTCAGCTTGATATTATCAAAGTCACCAATTCGGCCACCTTGTACATATAGCGTAAAATGCCATTTGCCTTTTACACCTTTCACCCATCCGTAACGGTCGCCATTATGGTCAAAATGATAAGGCTTCGCTTCATCAAGAACCCAACCAAGACGGTTTTCTAGTTCTGACTTTACCGTCTCCAGTCCGAGTCGGTCAACAGTGTACTTGAAGCGGGCATTTTTTCGGACGGTTCGATTTCCGTAATCACGCTGAATCATAATTACCTTTTCTGCCACAGCATAAATTTGTTCTGGTTTACAGAAGCCGATGACTTTGGCGAGCTGAGGATACGTCGCATTGTCACCATGCGTCATGCCCATTCCACCGCCAATCGCTATATTAAAACCAACAAGCTTGCCATCTTCCACTACAGCTATCAATCCAAGGTCTTGTGAAAAGACATCAATATCATTCGATGGTGGGACAGCAATACCAATCTTAAACTTCCGTGGCAAATAAAGCGGCCCGTACATTGGTTCAACTTCCTCTAGTTCCGGGGTACCGGCCACTTTTTCCTCATCTAGCCAAATTTCATGATAAGCTCTTGTGCGCGGCAATAAATCATCGCTTAACCGTTTGGACCATTCATACACTTCGGAATGAATTTCCGATTGATATGGATTCGAGATACACATGACGTTCCGGTTCACATCACCGCATGCGGCAATTGTATCCAAAAGCGACTTATTGATTTCCTGAATCGTTTTTTTCATATTCCATTTTAAAATGCCATGTATCTGAAAGGTCTGACGGGTTGTCAATTTTAAGGTGTCGTTACCATATTTTTTGGCAAGGTTATCCATTGTAAGCCACTGTGCTGGAGTTGCCACACCACCCGCCATCCGGACACGTAACATGAACTGGAACGCAGGCTCAAGTTTTTGCTTTTGGCGCTCATTGCGAAGATCACGGTCATCCTGCAAGTAGCTGCCGTGATGTTTCATTAAGCGATTGTCATCATCAGGAATTCCGGCGCTAATTCGATCTAACATCACTTCCTTCAATGTGCCACGCAAATAATTACTTCTTTCTTTTATCTCCTCAACATCACTTGGAAGACCTTCTGGCGCTTTTAAAATTTGCTTCACCATATTGATAAAACTCCTTTCCATCCAAAATCAATAAACATCACGTTGGTACCGTTTTTGCTGTTGCATTTCGGCAAGATGCTCCACTGCTTCTTCACGGCTCATGCCGCCTTCTTTTTCAATAATCTCAAGTAACGTATGATGGACGTCAACGGCCATGCTTTTTTCATCCCCGCAAATGTACATGTAAGCACCTTCTTGAAGCCAGGCGAATATTTCTTTACTATGTTCAAGCATGCGGTGTTGCACATACACTTTTTCAACGCTGTCACGTGAAAACGCAACATCCATTTTTGTTAATACACCATCTTTGAGCCACTTTTGCCATTCAGTCTGGTAAAGAAAGTCCGTCACGAAATGCTGATCGCCGAAGAACAGCCACGATTTCCCTGCTGCTCCCATTTCTGCACGATCCTGCATAAAGGAGCGGAACGGTGCCACACCTGTTCCAGGTCCAACCATTATGACCGGTGTATTTGGGTCCTTTGGTTGCTTAAAGTTTTCATTATGCTGAATGTAAACCGGTACCATGTCCCCTAGTTGCAGACGCTCTGCGCAATAAATAGAGCAGACACCCATACGTTCACGTCCATATGCATCAAAGCGGACAGTACCGATAGTCAGATGCACTTCATCCGGATTCGCGGAAAGGCTACTCGCAATTGAATAGAGTCGGGCAGGTAGTTTTCGAAGAATAGCGACAAACTCTTGTGCAGGTCCACTCCACGGACCAAAATCACGGACTAAATCAAGCAAATCTCGCCCATCAAGATACGCTTTTACCTGTTCTTCATTACCATCTTGCAACAACTCTTGCAACATCTCATTTGCGTACAGCTTCCCTACCTTCTCAAGCAACGGTTTTGTAAGAATAGTAATTTCATAATAAGAGTGGAGTGCTTCTTTGAGCTTTAATACGTCCCCTTGATTATTAACCTTGACCATTTCTTCCGGATTCCATTTAAATTCTTCTAGGAGCTTGTCGACAAGGTCAGGGTCATTTTTCGGGTAGACACCCAGGCTGTCACCGGGTTCAAAGATGAAACCAGACCCTTCAAGCGATAACTCAAGGTGGCGCGTTTCTTTATTCGAACCACGCCCATTCAAATTAACATTATCAAGTACTTCCGCTTTAAATGGATTTGTCCTTGAATATTCTGTTCCTACTGCCTGTGGTGCAGAAACTAACATGTGAGCAGTACTTTCATCCTGCTCCTCCGACATACTCCCATAGACTCCTAGAAGCCACTGGGCTGCTGGCTCATCATAGTCAAGGTCGCAGTCAAAGCGCGGATAAAGCCGAGTAGCGCCAAGTTCTTCTAGCCGGGTATCGAATTCTTTGCCCGTCTGACAGAAAAACTCATACGAGCTGTCTCCCAGCGCCAATACAGAAAAACGGAGATGATCAAGCTTTGGTGCCCGTTTACTATGAAGAAATCCATGGAACATGGACGCATTATCCGGCGAATCACCCTCACCATGTGTGCTGACAAAAACTAGTAGGTTTTCGACTTTTTTCAAATGGTTCGGTTTAAAATCGCTCATCGACGAGAGTGTTACTTGAAACCCGTTCCCCTCAAGTGTCTTGCCCGCCTTCTTCGCAAGCCCCTGTGCGTTGCCTGTCTGTGACCCATAAAGAATGGTCACTCCTTTCGAACTTGTCTGATTGCTACTATGGGCTTGTTGTTCATCTTTTTGCACTTCTTTTGTTCCCGGAAAGGAAACAGACTGGGTTGCGGACAAATATCCACTTAGCCAGAATTTTTGCGAATCTGTCAAGGTCGGCAGAATGCGGTTAAGGAGCTCTGCCTGCTCCTGATTAAACGGACTGTTCATTACCTGAAGTTGCATCGTTTTCCACCTCACACATGAATAATTTAACAAGGAATAAATTTTTGAATTTTTAAAATCAATTAAGATAATAATAGTTTGACTATTCCTATAAGTCAAGTCGGTTTTAAAAATTCGAAGTATGAATAAATGATAATCTATGAAATTGCACATCTAAATTGGAGGGATTTACTAAGGGACTAGTTTTAAAAATGGCACAAAAAAGGAGAGAGCCAGCACTATCTACCTTTCCAGGTAGCATGTGCATGCTCTCTCCTTATATATAACAGTGGATTGGAACGTCTATTTAACATCCTAACTAAATATAGGCAATGTGACAAGCACCATCACAAGAAACAAAATCATTATATAATTAACTGAATAGATGAAAATCTTGTGAGCCCATTTCAGATCATTTTTTGTTGTAAGTCCATTAATACTCAGAAGTAACCAACCAAGATTAAGCAACGTTGCAATGACAATAAATGTGATACCAAGTGGGTATAAGAAAAATGGTAATGGAAGCAAACATGCTACATAAACGACAATTTGTCGCTTTGTTACTGCAAAACCCTTGACAACAGGAAGCATCGCTACCCCTGCCGCTTTATATTCTTTACATTTCTTCATTGCGATTGCAAATGTATGTGGCATTTGAAAAATAAACAAGATGAGAAACAGGATAATTGGAACCCTTTGAAAACCAGGTTCGATGGCTGTCCACCCGATTAATGGTGTTACGGCACCAGAAACACTTCCAATAACTGTATTAAGTGTGAATCTTCTTTTTGACCACACTGTATATAAAATAACATAGGTAAACCATCCCACGAAAGCGTATATCGCTGCTTCAATGGTTGTAAAGAATAATAAGATTAAACCAAGTACACTAAAACAGATTCCCATCGTTAAAACAACGTTCAACGAAATATTTCCCGTCACAGTAGGACGATTTTTCGTTCTTTCCATCACTTTGTCAATATCAACATCGTACCAGTTATTAAGGAGGAGTGCTCCAGCCATTACTAACGTACTTCCTAAAATTGTTAATAAAAGTAGATCTAAGTGTGCGATTAATGATGCATCAGTAAAATATAGTGCCAACCAGAATCCAGTAAAGACAGGCAGTACGTTAGCGAGTAAAACAGGTACTTTGAAAAGTGCTTTTAGATCAGAAGCTAAAGTAGACGTATTTCGTACATTTGATATAGTTTCTTCCTCAACATTCTGCAGATAAGGTATCCTATATTTATTCATCTATCTATATCCTCCCTACGAACCAGTACAAATTATTCATGTCTCTAAAATCAACAATGACTATTACAAAAAAATGCTGAGTCAATGATTTAAATCAATGATTTAAATTATTTATTATAACACAGTTAATTAATATAAACATAAAAAATTGTGATATTTGAATAATGGAATCAACCTAATACCAAGTGCCGTCAAACCATAAGTACTCTTAATGAATCAGATTAATTGGTCTCTTATCCCATTAATAATATCGCTTGGCATGACACCATAGTGTGATAAGACTTTTGCCTTTTCTTCTCCAGCCCTTGCATGTATATAACTAGCAGAAATAAGAGCGTGTAAAGGTGTAGCACCCTGGGCAAGAAACGAGCTAATAAGACCCGTCAGCACATCCCCACTTCCGCCTTTTCCAAGCGCGTCATGACCGTGTGGATTAATGTAGACATCTCCCTCAGGGGTAGAAATAACGGAACGATGCCCTTTTAATAGTAAATAAACAGCGTGCTCTTTTGCAAAAGCACTTGCAATTTCGAGGCGATTCTCTTCTACTTCTTTGACCGTTTTATTTACTAGTCTGGCCATTTCTCCAGGATGTGGTGTGAAAATCACATGCCCCTTATACTCACGAATCAAATCTAACTGGTCCCGCAACAAATAGAGGGCATCCGCATCAACCACAAGGTGCTGATTGTTAAGGGAAGTCACTAATGATTTCATCCACTCTTCACCACCAGGGAATCTACCCATCCCAGGACCAACCGCCACACTGTCAAATTGATGAAGCAGGGGTAACATTTCATCGATTGCTTTTTCGCTAAAATGCCCAGCTACTTCTGGTAATGGTAAAAATAACGCCTCTGGAAATTGGGCAGATGCCATTGGGTAAATACTTTCAGGCAATGCTAACGTAACTAAGCCCGCTCCTGAATAAAGGGCTGCTTTTGCAGCAAAAATCGGGGCTCCCACATAGTTGCGAGACCCGCCGAGAATTAGGGCATGACCGAAAGTTCCTTTATGACCATTTATAGATCGTTGTGGTACTGAAGCCAACACATATGGTTCGGTAATTAGTTTAGGCATAACAAGTCCTAGGTCCGCGATAATCGAAGGCGGTACGGAAATATCGACTGCCTTCCACTCCCCGACATACAGTGGGCCATCATTAAAAAAGAAGCCTTTTTTCGGAAAAACAAAGGTAATGGTCTTCGTTGCTTTTATCGCGGCACCGGCTACTTTTCCATTATCGCTGTTCACACCTGAAGGAATATCGACAGAAATGACCAATTTTCTTCCCTCATATTCATTAACCAGCGAAATTACTTGAATAAAAGGTTCTCGAATAGAACCACTTACCCCGGTTCCTATCATCGCATCGATAATAATGTCGGCTTGATTCAATGCAGTTCGAAAGGCCGCAGTCGAATTTTCTTGAAAATGAAAGATTGGTAAACCTCGATTGTGGTACACCTCGAAATGAACCTTCGCATCTCCTTTAATCATTTCTGGTTTTACTAATAAACAGAGAAGCGGGTCCAAACCTAAATCAAACAGCCTGCGAGCAATAACAAAACCATCGCCACCATTATTTCCGCCACCTGCAAGTACGATGACTCTTGGACTTTCACACGGAGAGCTTGCGAGAATTTCCTCGACCACCTTACTTCCTGCATTTTCCATTAACACAATCCCAGGTAAGCCAATTTTTTCAATAGTGTATTGATCCATTTGCTGCATTTCCTTTTGCCCTGCCACAAACATTTACAATCCCACCTTTAATAACTCGCCTCTTAACCCAACAGTTCCTAACAACGTTTACATCGAAAATACGAAACTTTGATCATTCAGCAAATTCTCGGGAATTTTTCTAGAGGAACTTTACTCCTCCGCTTTCTTAATTTCCATATAAATAGACCGATCATAGGTAATCCCAAAGGCAATTGTTTTCTCATCACCTGCTGGGACCTCAGCCCAGAACTCAATATGGTTCGAGTCAACTCTGTTGAATTCATCGGATGTTTCTTCAATCTTCCAAATACGATCGCTAATATAATGGCTGATTTTTATGAGTGCATTATCACTTTTTTGATTTTTCACGAGGTATTCATGCTGTTCGTATTCAAAGTTATTCATTTTGTACCGTTTTTGAATTTTGCTTTCACAAACAATATCAAACGCATTTCCGATATACAATGTTATCTTTTCATCCTTCATCGTGTGTGGTATCCGGTCTTCACCAATAAATTCTGTCGTATTTTCTTGTGCTTCTGCTTGGTAAACTTTCACCTTTCCTTTTGGTAATGGAATTCCCATATTATTGGCTGTGGAATTCCTGATTTCCAGCATCACTTTAGGGTTTTCATTATATGAATCAAATTCGTAATAACGTTTAAACGTTCCATTTTCTACCTGGATGAATTTGATTTGTTTTTCCTGGTTGTCCTTCAAGGTTGTCTTCCCTTTTAACGTATAGATATGATAGTCACCAAATGCTTTTTCCTCAAAGTTCTCTTCATAGTTTACTGCTCTATTGTAATCAACCATATCTTCATCAAAATTTAGTACCTCTTCAATCCGGTGCACATCACCTGCTAAAACCTTGACCAAGGCATCTTGAAAAGTAGCCCCAGTATAATTTTGAATTTCTACCCAGCCAGTCAGGTCGAAGGTCTCATCTTTAAGTTGCAACACATAATTTGCTTCCCAGCTAACTCCTTTTGTAAGGTACGAAACATCGATTACTTTAGCTTTTGTTGTCGCCACATTCCAAACAAGCGCTGGTCTAACAATTAACTCATCCGGAAGCTTTGGTAAAATAATCTCGGATGTTGGATCTAATATGATTTCCTTTGATACAACATCCTCTAAAACCAACCCCCCACTCACACTAAGTAACCGATATTCCTTTTTCTCTTTTGTATTCCCGTCTTGTAAAAAAATAGTGTGATCAATATATTTTTCCATCAACTTCGATTTATCTACTAAATCAAAATCATAGTTTAACTCTTTGACTTCCACTCCGGTTACAATAATCGAATCCGTTTCAATCTTTTTTGCTACATCCAAGTAATGAACAATCGTTTCATTCGCATCAGGTGAATAATCTCTAGTTTCTTTTACAACTGCAAAATCATCATTATAAATCGTTAACGAAAGGACTTTGGTATTGAACGATGTAGATTTATATACCATGATATCTCCTCCATTTAGTAAAATAAGTATGTACTTCTATGAATATAACTCGTATTTAGAAAGAATTACTCTAGTATTAGTATACATGACTAGAATTGGTGTCTGTTAAGATTCGCTTCGATGCTAGTCAAAAAGAATTCGTTATTTTAAAGAAAATGATTAATAGTTTTAATGGGTAGTTAATTAAGAAGTTGAATCAACCCGTATGAACACTTCGATGGAGTGAAATAGCGTTTGGACTAAATAGGGTACTAGAAGTGTTGGTAAATCCCAAGTCCTTAATCTTACCCTTAAGTATTATTATAAAATATAGGTGCAAAACAAGCTATAACAGTTGACCATCATTTTCCAATCGTTCTAAAACATTAATTTTGCTTTTGATATGAACAGATTTAAAAAAGCCACAGCAAAATTTGCTATGACTTTACACATTTAATTTCTTTTTAAAGTAGCAGTCAATTTACACTACGGATTCTCAGGAGATTTTCTAGTACTCTTCCACCATGGCAATATAAGGTAAATTTCTATACATTTGCGCGTAGTCAATCCCATAGCCAACAATAAATTCATCCGGGATGACAAAACCTACATAATCAACTGGCAACTCCACTTTCCTACGTTCTGGTTTATCTAAGAGAGTGCATATTTTTATTTGTTTCGGCTTATGCATTTTCAAATGATCGCGTAGAAAATGGAGGGTAAGTCCGCTATCAATAATATCTTCAACAACGACAACATTTCGATTCGTAATATCCATATCCAGATCTTTCAACAGCTTTACTTTTCCAGTTGTCTCTGTTTGGTCGCTGTAGCTTGAAACCGAAATGAAATCTACTTTAACATCACCCTTCATTTCACGAATCAAGTCGGCGGCGAATACAAACGATCCTTTTAGAACAACAATTAAGTAGATTGCTTCATTGGTAAAATCTTTGTCAATTTCCTCAGCTAGTTCTTTCACTCGTTGTTTAATATCTTCTTCTGAAATCATCGGTTCCTTAATCCTGTATGCCACGAATTTTGCCTTCTTCCTAGATGAGATCCTCGAATTCTTTTGCTATTCTTTCAAGTGCTTCCCTAATAATCGGTCTAGGTGATGGGATGCAAATTCTTTGAAATGGTAATCCTTCTTCACCAAACATTTTTCCATCCTCTAGTAAAACATTTGCTCTATTATAGATACGGTCATGGACATCTTCAGGCGATAGATGGTAATCACTAAAATCCAGCCACATGATATAGGTTCCCTCAGGGATTCTCACCCTTACTTTTGGCATTCTTTCTGCTAAAAACGTAACAACCCATTCCATTGTACCATCAATATACTCTTTCAGTTGTTCTAACCAATCTTCCCCCTCATTATATACCGCAATGAGTGCGGATACTGTAAATGGGGATGGTAAATGCATGCCCATCACACTTTGAAAAGTTTTTCTAAGCTGAGGATTCGAAATAATCACATTTGTACAATGAAGCCCGGCTACATTGAATGTTTTGTTGATGGCAGTAAACGTGATAATAGTATCAACATCGCCTGCAGCTTTTGCAATTGGAATAAATAGTTGATTTCGTCGAACAAGATCTCCGTGAATTTCATCAGCAACAATGAGCACATTATTTTCCGCACAAATATCCGCTAGCTTTGTTAATTCTTCCAAAGTAAAAACTCTTCCGGTTGGGTTATGAGGGTTACATAAAACGAACATTTTTGTCTTTTCTTCTTTTGCCTTCGCTTCAAAATCCTCAAAATCGATTTGATAATAGCCTTCGCTGTCACATTTAAGCGCATTATTTAAAACTTTTCTTCCATTGCCTTTGATTGCTGAGGTAAAGGGCGGATAAACGGGTCGTTGGATAATGATCCCATCATCTGGATCTGTAAAAGCTTTTACGGCAATATTCAAAGCATGGACAGTTCCAGGACTGTAAATAATTTCTTCCTGCAAAATATTCCAATCATGTCTCGTTTTAAACCAATGCTGGATGGCTTCAAAATACTCATCAGGGAATATTGAATAACCAAAAATTCTGTGGTCAACAGTCTTATGTAAGGCATCTATTAACGGTTGAGGGACGGGTAAATCCATATCTGCTGTAAACAACGGTATCGTCTCTTCATCATATCTTTCAGTCAAACCAATCTCTTTAAGTAATTTTCCACCATCCCATTTTATTGAATAGGTTCCTCTTCGATTGACAATTTCATCAAAGTTATAGTTCAAGTGAGATCCGCCTCTCCATTTTATAAAACATGCCTACCGGTAAATTGAGGTCGTGACAAGGGGGGTAATTGCGTTAGTCGATAACCCTTGCAACCTTATTGCCGCATTTTTTACAACTCCCTTTTAATACAATCCCACCATTTGATTCTACGACAGTATACTTTTCGATTTGAACTGTATCCCGGCAAGAGCCACACCAAACATTTCGTTCTAGTTTTTTGCGCGTTTCTACCGGAATGGATAGCCACTTCTTATTTCCGGCAAATGAGATGATATCTTGTTCATTCTTCATTTAAAAATCCCTCCCATTTTTTTCAATAGAAATTCAATATTTTTTAGTTGAAATATTTCATGCTTTAAGTATAGCCATGATGATATTTTATTAAAAGTTTAAACGTCCATCACCCGTTTTTTTTTAGGATGATTACAAGATGTTTAAAGCACAACACGTATAAATAATGTTTTTAAAAATGGTCCAATCCGTTAAAAGGCAGTTTGATGATGCCTGTAAGTTATGTATATTACTGTTTATTATTCAAAAAAGAGTCGATTTGTCTTGTAATTCAAGTATAATAAAACGTATTCAGATTATGCATATGATATTTCTTAGAGAGAATCCTATATATGAGTCGGATAATACAAAAAAACGAGGTTAATACATGAGTGAACAAAGTTTTGAGGATTATAATTTAGGTGGCGAAATAAAAAGAGCACTTGCTTTGCTAAAATACGAAACACCTACAGAGGTGCAGCGTGATGTCATTCCGTTAGCTTTGGAAAATCAGGATCTTATCGTAAAATCGCAAACAGGTAGCGGCAAGACGGCATCCTTTGGGATTCCTATTTGCGAGATGATTACATGGGAAGAAAAAAACCCACAGGCATTAATTCTGACTCCGACTAGGGAGCTTGCTGTTCAAGTTCGTGATGATATAACAAACATTGGTCGCTTTAAGCTGATTAAGGCAACCGCCGTATATGGGAAAGAACCTTTTACGAAACAAAAAGAAGAGTTGAAACAAAAAACTCATGTCGTCGTCGGTACACCAGGACGTGTCATGGACCATATCGAAAAAGGAACGCTAGTTTTAGACCAAGTAAAGTATCTTATCATTGATGAAGCAGATGAAATGCTTAATATGGGCTTTGTAAACGAAGTAGAAAAAATTCTAAAAGAACTACCTATAAACAGAGTAACGATGGTATTTTCAGCTACATTGCCTAAAGATGTGGAAACACTCTGCCATAAATATATGGTAGATCCTGTTAATATCGAGATCGCCTCGACCGGGATCACGACAGATACAACTGAACATCGGTTAATCGAAGTGAAAGAAGATCAAAAAATTTCACTCCTTAAAGATGTAACGGTCGTAGAAAACCCTGACAGTTGTCTTATTTTTTGCAGAACCAAAGGACACGTCGAAACCTTATTTACTGAATTGGATGCAGCCAATTATTCTTGTGAAAGACTCCACGGAGGACTACTACAAGAATCGCGCTTTGCTGTTATGGATGGTTTCAAATTGGGGAATTTCCGTTATCTTATCGCCACTGATGTCGCAGCACGAGGAATTGACATTGATAATGTGACACTTGTTATCAACTATGACGTCCCGCTAGAGAAAAAGATCTATGTCCACAGAACAGGTAGAACCGGTCGTGCCGGCAAAAAAGGTAAAGCGATTACCTTTGCCGAACCTTATGAAGGAAAACTTATTAAAGCGATTGAACGATACATTGGTTTTGAGTTAATTCCGATGGAAGCACCAAAACCTCACGAAGTTGCTAAAGGACAAGCGGCTTTCGATGAAAAAATAAGCGGACGCCGTGTTGTTCGAAATAATAAAACGGCGCGAATAAACAAAGATATCATGAAACTACATTTCAGCGCTGGAAAAAACAAAAAAATCAGGGCTGTCGATTTTGTGGGAACGATTGCAAAAATCCCTGGAGTCTCAGTAGATGATATCGGAATTATCACCATCCAGGATAATTTGTCCTATGTTGATATTCTTAATGGGAAAGGCTCACAAGTATTACAAGCCATAGAGAATACACCAATCAAAGGTAAAAAATTGAAAGTTAGTGTCGCCATTAAATAATTAAAGGACAAAAAGGACGATTATGGTGATCATAATTGTCCTTTTGTTTACTATTCATTTTAGAGCACACTTAATGATTTAATTTTACTTAATGTGCTGGTGTATTTTGGCCCCTTCCAAACATTTTCCAGTTATGATGATACTGTGCTTCCAAGAAAAATCCTATTAGCAACTCGATCAATCCAACTGCAATAAACGATGGCTGTAGCCAGCTTCCCCAACCCATCCAGTAAATCTGAGCAGAAATCCACAAAATCATAACACCACCAAGAAACATGACACTAAGCCCTGCAAAACGATAGTTAATTAATAATAAAAAAGAGCTGATTGTGCTTAGAAATCCATTAAACACCAACAAAATAACACCAGGAATTAAGAAGTCATTAAATGGACTATTTTTCAATTGATCCACAGACAACCCCAGCAATGAACCATCGGGTTTTATAATGAACATAATTCCACAAACGATTGCAGATGCTCCAATTAATAATAAAAAATCACCCGTACCAATTGATAAAACCTTCCTTTTGTTCATTTTCCTCATCTTCTTTCGAATTGATTTGGAAAATCGTGCCGAAACAAATGGAGTAGTTCTTTCCATCTATATTATACTTCACTAACCTAAAAAAAGGAAAAAGAATACACTAGCGGAAACCCTTTACTTTAGTAATGAGTTAACCCATATACATGTTTCCATTCCATTCATATTTTTCCCTTTTTCTCGTTAGATAAAAGAATAATTTCCTCTAGTTAACATAATATTATTATCGGTGTATATACTGCTTATAAAAATAGGCAATTCTATCTGTTCCCTCTGACTTTGCTAATAATTGATTTTCAATTTTTATCTTTAGCAAACCAACAATCAACAAAGGGTTCTGTAGGAAATATCTCAACTCTCACATTCATTTCCCATAATATATCTGGATTCAGCAAGTAGAGTAAGGATGAATTAATATTACGGCGAAAAACCCTGTGGAACACTTTCCGTAGGGTTGTTGTATCGACAAGCATACACTCAGCCTGTCTCGAGTAAGGCATGACACTGAAATTAAGGTTTTCCGTGTTCCCAGTGTGCCAATTGACAGAAAGACAACCGCACCCTTCTGCATGGACGGTCATAGAGCGTCAGTATATCGATTATTTACGAGCTTTAATCGATTTGAGTTGTGTTTTAAGCTTTTCTCCATTAATTCCGTATAATTCTTTAATAGCTAGTCCCAATGCAAGCCAAAGTCCTGCCCCATCAGAATGCCTTGACATCGGCCCGACTGTTGATTCAAAGAGAGGAAATAACTCCCTTGTTACATCGGGACGATATTGGTAATTAAACTGTTGATGGGCTAGTAGTACCATAATAAAATCTACAAAAATCTTTTCTTTAAGTAACCTTTTGGTATTCGTGTCAAGGTAATCATTGACACCGTATACACAATCAAAAATTGCCGTCATTACTTGCGAATCTAAATAAGGCAATTCCTTTTCATTCATCCTTATTAACAAAGCCATCACCCTCTATATTCTTGATTGATGTGATTTACAAATATCTTCTTAGTATTACCATATTTTGATCAAGCCCTTTTATTCTAATTATATGACAAATTCGACAAACTCCAGCTAGTTCCTTCAATAAAAAAGACAAAAAACCGACATTTCCATGTAATATGCCGGTCGTTTCAGGGTTCCTTTGCACTTTACCCACAAATCCAAACAACCAGTGCTCAATTAGGACGTCTTGAACTTTATTAAATCGTCCTTTCTTGATCCAATGGCCTTACTCTTCAACAAGTGATTCAATCCCTATTTTCGCCCAAAAAGGTGTCAGGCACTCATTTTAAATCTAGGATATATGGTAAACAAAAAAAGTTGCTAAGGAATCATCCCAGCAACTGTTTTTGTTTATTATTTTGTAAATCCCTAATCAGTAGCTACCAAAAAAGTTCTTGAAAGATTGGATTGTGGTTTGTCTATTTAAATGGGCAATTGATGTCGTCAATGGAATTCCCTTTGGACAAACCTCCACACAGTTTTGCGAATTTCCACATGAAGTGAGTCCACCTTCGCCCATGATTGCGGCTAATCGCTCTTCTTTATTCATTTCTCCAGTAGGATGAGCGTTGAATAAGCGGACTTGAGACAATGGCGCAGGTCCCATAAAGTCAGAGTTAGCATTGACATTTGGGCATGCCTCTAAACAGCACCCGCATGTCATACATTTTGACAACTCGTAAGCCCATTGTCTTGTTTTCTCTGGCATTCTTGGTCCTGGACCTAAATCGTGTGTTCCATCAATTGGAATCCACGCTTTTACTTTTTTTAATGCACTGAACATTCTTTCACGATCGACGCGTAAATCACGGTCAACTGGAAATGTTGCCAGTGGCGCCACACTGATAGGCTGTTCAAGCTGGTCAATCAAAGAAGAACAAGCCTGCCGCGGTTTGCCATTAATGACCATCGAACAAGCTCCACAAACTTCCTCTAAACAAACAGATTCCCAAATGACCGGTGTTGTTTTCTCACCTTTTGCATTCTTTGGATTCCTTTGAATTTCCATCAACGCTGAAATGATATTCATATTCGAGCGATAGGGAACCTCGAATTCTTCTGTATAAGGAGCCGAATACGAATCATTCTGTCGTGTAATCACTAATTTTATCGTTTTTGCGTTAGTTGTCATCGTTATTTGGCCCCTTCCTTTGCTTTGGAATAATCCCGTTTACGTGGCTTAATTAACGAGATATCCACATCCTCGTAATAAAGCTCTGGAAGCTTCGAAGTCGGATTGTATTTTGCCATCGTCGTTTTTAACCATTCCTCATCATTTCGTTCTGTGAATTCTGGCTTGTAATGTGCACCGCGGCTTTCGTTTCGGTTATAAGCACCGAGGGTAATGACGTGTGCAAGGTTGATCATTCCTTCTAGTTGACGAACAAACGATGTACTTGAATTGCTCCATTTTGCTGTATCTTCAATATTAATATTTTTATAGCGCTCCGTGAACTCCTGGAGCTTCTCATAGGTCATTTTTAATTTCTCATTTTCACGCACAACAGTTACGTTGGCCGTCATTAAATCGCCGAGTTCTTTATGAAGCATGTAGGCATTTTCATTTCCATTCATCGCTAAAATCGTTTCGTGTTTAGAAATGTCTTCCTTTACTTGACTTTCAAATACGGAGGATGAAACTGTATCTGTTCGTTTCTCTAACCCGTTAATATATTCCAACGCTTTCGGACCTGCAACCATACCGCCGTATACCGCTGACAATAAGGAATTCGCACCTAAACGGTTTGCTCCATGCTGCGAGTAATCACATTCTCCTGCTGCAAACAATCCCTTAATATTGGTTTGCTGATCGATATCAACCCATAAACCACCCATTGAATAATGGACTCCAGGGAAAATTTTCATTGGGACTTTTCTTGGATCATCACCCATGAACTTCTCATAGATTTCCATAATTCCGCCGAGCTTAACATCTAATACCTTCGAGTCGATATGGGACAGATCAAGATAAACCTTATTTTCACCATCGATACCAAGCTTTTGGTTCACACAAATATCAAAAATTTCACGGGTAGCGATATCACGGGGAACAAGGTTTCCATATGCTGGGTACTTGTCCTCTAGGAAATACCACGGTTTCCCGTCTCGATACGTCCAGACTCTGCCGCCCTCACCACGAGCTGATTCACTCATCAAGCGGTTTTTGTCGTCACCTGGAATGGCCGTTGGATGAATTTGAATGAACTCACCATTTGCAAATAGTGCCCCTTGTTGATAGAGCCTTCCAGCAGCGTAGCCGGTATTAATCGTCGAGTTTGTTGATTTTCCAAAAATAATACCCAGTCCACCTGTAGCCATAATAACAGCATCAGCAGGAAATGATTTTATTTCCATTGTTCTAAGATTTTGTGCAGTAATCCCTCTACAGACATCCTGTTCATCCAACACAGCAGAAGTGAATTCCCACCCTTCATACTTTGTTATCAGACCACGTACTTCAAAGCTACGTACTTGTTCATCCAAAGCATAAAGAAGTTGTTGTCCAGTAGTCGCACCCGCAAATGCGGTCCGGCGATACTGAGTTCCGCCAAAACGACGGAAGTCTAGCAAACCTTCAGAGGTGCGACTAAACATAACACCCATTCGATCAAACATATGAATAATTTTCGGTGCAGCTTCACACATGGCCTTTACAGGACCCTGGTTAGCTAAAAAGTCTCCTCCATAAACGGAATCATCGAAATGTTCCCACGGAGAATCGTTTTCACCTGTAGTATTTACGGCGCCATTGATCCCGCCTTGTGCACAAACTGAATGGGATCGTTTTACTGGAACAACAGAGAATAAATCCACCTTTGTCCCTGATTCTGCTATTTTAATAGCGGCCATCAATCCTGCCAATCCGCCGCCTACGATAGTAATTTTTCCTGTGCTCATTAAATGTGTCCTCCCTTCATGCAATTAAGCAAATGCTAGGATTGCTTGTATTCCGATGTACGATAATACAATAAACAGTCCGAATGAAACGTATTGAGTTATTTTTTGAGACTTAGGAGACACCGTGATGCCCCAAGTAATGAGGAATGTCCAAATTCCGTTTACAAAGTGGAAAATACAAGAGATTATTCCGATAAGATATAGTGCGAGATACCAGCCATTGTCAACGATATTTGCCATTAAATCGTAATTAGCTTCGACACCATTAAATTCAACTTGGACTTTCGTTTGCCATACATGCCAGAAAATAAATACAAGCGCTAGCAGTCCGGTCAAACGTTGAAAGTAAAACATCCAATTTCGTAAATACCCATAATGATTCACATTGTTTTTGGCCTGCATAGCAATGCGAACGCCGTATAAGGCATGGAATAGCAATGGTAGAAAGATGACAAATAATTCGAGTACGTATTTGAACGGCAGATTTACCATAAAGCCTGCTGCTGTGTTATAGGAGTCGATACCCCATGTTGCTGTGTAGTTTACAAATAAATGGACAGTCATAAAAACTCCGACAGGAATGATTCCTGATAAAGAGTGCAGCTTTCGAAAGAATTGTTGGTTTTTCCCACGCTCCATAGTTAGTTTACCTCCTTAAGATGATTAAAATAATTACCATCAGCGAAGAGATGTCCCCTTGGTACGTTTAGGGGTTTCTCTTCGCACATGGTGCGGGGTAAGAAATTCCCCGCACTTGATGGTGTTGTGTTTCTTTAAGCTAATGCAAGTTCTTTTTCTTCAAGTTGTTTCTTCATCATTAACTCTTTTCCTGCAATACCAGGATGTGTCATTTCAAATGGATTCAAAATAATATCTAGCTCCTGTGATGTTAATGCCCCTCTTTCAAGACAAATGTCTCTGACTGGACGGTTAACAAGAATCGCTTCCTTTGCAATCGAAGCTGCTGCCTCATAACCCACATGTGGATTGATTGCCGTGATTACACCGACGCTATTATTCACGTATTCTTCCATTCTTTCCTTGTTAGCGGTAATGCCACTTAAGCAATGCTTACGGAAAACGGTAAACACATTGGTCATAATCTTTATTGATTGTAAAAGATTAAACACAATCACAGGCTCCATAACATTTAGTTCAAATTGACCTGCTTCAGAAGCCATGCTGATGGTTAAATCGTTGCCAACAACTTGGAATGCACTTTGATTTAATACTTCTGCCATTACTGGGTTTACTTTACCAGGCATAATAGAAGAACCAGGTTGGCGAGCAGGAAGATTTAGTTCTCCCAATCCACAACGCGGACCAGATGCCATCAATCGTAAATCGTTTGCTACTTTTGACATATTAAGCATACAAATTTTAAGAGAACCAGATACTTCTACATAACAATCGGTATTTTGCGTGCCATCTACAAGATCAATAGAACCACTAATTGGTAAACCAGTACTCTGTGCAAGATGCTTAATTACCTTTTGAATGTATTCTGGATCTGCATTTAAACCTGTTCCAACTGCTGTCGCACCCATATTCACTTCAAATAAATGATTACGAGTATAGCTAATTCGCTCGATATCTCTTCTTAGAACACGGGCATAGGCCTTGAACTCTTGTCCGAGACGAATCGGAACTGCATCCTGTAAATGTGTTCGTCCCATTTTGATAATACCGTCAAACTCTTCACCCTTATTTATAAATTCAGCATGCAATTCTTCCATTACATCGAGTAATGTGTTGATTGTTGTCAATGTTGATAGGTGAATCGCGGTTGGAAACGCGTCATTGGTTGATTGCGCCATATTGACATGGGAGTTTGGGCTGATTAATTTATAATTACCCTTCTTCTCGCCCATCAGTTCTAATGCACGGTTAGCAAGTACTTCATTTGTATTCATGTTGATTGATGTCCCTGCTCCACCTTGAATGGGATCACAGATAAACTGGTCATGATGTCTTCCTTCAAGAACTTCATCTGCGGCAACCATGATGGCTTCACCAATTTTTTCATCTAACTGTCCAATTGCTACATTGGCATAGGCTGCCGATTTCTTCACTACTGCCATTGCGTTAATTAATGATTCGTCAATTTTGTAACCCGTGATTGGGAAGTTTTCAATTGCTCTCATTGTTTGAATACCATAATACGCTTCTATTGGAACGTTCTTTTCACCTAAAGAATCTTTTTCAATACGAAATTCGTTTAAGTTTTTCAATTCAGGTCATCTCCATTTTTAGAATACGTGCATTGATTTATTAAAGTATGATTGAGCTAAGGAAAATACCAATAGCTACTGAAACAATTGTTGCAATTAAACCTGGAACCATAAAACTATGATTTAGAATGTATTTACCTATTTTTGTTGTACCAGTACGGTCAAAGTTAATGGCCGCAACAACTGTTGGATAGTTAGGAATGAAGAAATATCCGTTAACAGCCGGGAACATTGCAATTAACAACGCTGGATTAATTCCAAGTGCGATTCCAAGTGGCATAAGCGTACGAACTGTTGCAGCCTGACTGTAAAGTAAGATCGACAGTCCAAAGAGTGCTACTGCAAATAACCAAGGTGCTGCTGTTACTAAGTCAGTAATTGATGCAGAAATTAAAGCCATATTACCTTGGAAGAATGTATCACCCATCCATGCAATACCGAAGATTGCTACAACTGCTGTAGCTCCTGCTTTAAAAACACTACCAGATACAATTTCATCTACTTTAGGTTTACAGAAAATAATCATTAATGCAGCAATAGAAAGCATAACAATCTCAATTGCAGCAGGCATTGTCAGTCTTGTGAAAACTCCTTCAACATCCCATCCTGGACGTAGTTTTTCAAAAGAACCAAGAAGAACAACTAGAATAGCTGATGTTAAGAACAAAATAACGGAAAGTTTTGCTCCTGGTGTCGCATTGAATTCTTTTTTGTCTGCTTTAATTGGTGCAAGTCCTTCTTCTAGACGCTTAAAATATTCAGGATCATCACTAAGCTCTTTACCCATTTTGCTTGAAACAAAAGCAGCAACCATACATGCGATAAAAGTAGATGGTATACTGATCATCAGAATATCAAGTAAACTAATGTCGAAGCCGCCAAGTAGTCCAAGCAAAGCGACTGTTGCTGCGGAAATCGGGCTCGCCGTGATAGCTTGTTGGGAGGCAATAACAGCAATTCCCATTGGACGTTCAGGTCGTATGCCAGATTCGCGAGAAACCTCAGCGATAACCGGTAGAACACCATAGGCAACGTGACCAGTTCCTGCACAAAGAGTAAATATATACGTTACAATTGGTGCAATGAATGTAATCCGCTTTGGATTTTTACGCAATGCCTTTTCGGCTACAGATACAAGATACTCCATACCCCCTGAGGCCTGCATAGCTCCAGCCGCAGTTACAACTGCTAAAATCATAAGCATAACGTCTATAGGTGCTGATGTTGGCTGTAGCCCAAAAACGAAAACCAGTATCGCTAGTCCCACGCCACCCATAACTCCTAGGCCGACGCCACCTAATCTGGCACCGATAAAAATACAGGCTAGCAAGATGATAAATTGAATCCAAAACATGTTCATTTCCTCCACTCAATTATATTTTTTTATTCTCATTAAAGGGTATCTCTTTAGGGTTTGTAATGCCCATGTGTGGAAAGTGCTCTTAGGCAGTACTTTAAGCTCTAGTTAATGCTGTTCTTAAACTCCCCCACCTTCTTTTAATCTATTTGTGAGTATTTTCACAAATAGATTCGTACTCAATCACGTTTTTAATTCTACCTACAATAAAATTGATAAATGCGAAGTTCTAACTCAAAGGCGAACACCTTTATTGCTTGCATGAACTTCCTTTGATAATATGATCATAAATCAGACCCTACTGAAAACTACAGAAACTAACAAGATAAAAAAAATCTTATTAAATTCGACATTATTTTTAGATCATTTGTAGCAAAAGTATATTACGATGGTGTAGGAACTCCTATTAAAGGAATGTTCATTTAAAGGATGTGATAACAGTGCGTGAAAAACTGCTTGCCTATTTATTTATGATTCTTGCTGTGCCGATTGCAGGCGAGTTAAATTTTTACCCACTTGACGGTGATATAAGAGTGAGTCTCGGAACCCCTATTTTCTTTTTTATCTTATTATGGGTACGAAAGGTCCATCCTATTTTGGCAGGACTGCTTGTTGGGATGGCAGTCGTCCTATTTCGTATTTTCCTATCCAGTCTTCTAACCGATTCGCTTGTGTTTCAAGAGGCCTTTTATTTACACTATCCAGTTTATTTCTATTATCTTATTTATGCATATTTGTTTTACATTTTAAAAATCCATAAATTATACAATAAGCCTTTTTTTATTGGCCTACTTGGGGTTGGAATTGAAATTATCGCTAGTATGGTGGAAATCTTCTTCCGGAATCTAACCGCCCACATGCCTATCACACTTTCTACCGTTTTGCTGATTGGCGGAATTGCCTTTATCCGTAGTTTTTTCGTTCTTGGCTTTTTCAATATCCTGATATTCAGGGAAGAAAAGCTGGCTGATGAACAACAACGCAAGCTAAATGAACAAATGTTGATGCTAATATCAAACTTATATGTTGAAAGTATTCAATTAAAAAAGGCGACAAAGAATGCTGAGCAACTTACAAGTGCTTGTTATGGGCTTTACCGGGAGTTAAAAGAAGAAAAAATGGATCATCAGGCACAAGTTGCGCTTGGAATTGCTGGTCAGATGCACGAAATAAAAAAGGATAATCAACGCATTGATGCAGGTTTATCAAAACTTATGGTAAGAGAAAACTTGAATGACTTTATGAGCATGGAAGAAATTGTAGCTGTCATCGTTACATCCAACGAACGTTACGGAGAAATGTTAGGTAAGTCAATCCACTTTGAATTCACTGTTATCGGTCAACACCCTAACTATCACACGTTTATGCTCCTGTCCCTTATAAATAATCTTGTTTCAAATGCCGTGGAAGCAATTCAGGAACTAGGGACAATAGAAATTAAGGTAACTAGATTACCTGAGTTGCTCGAAATTAAAGTAAAAGATAGTGGTTCAGGGATTTCCACCAGAAACAGAAAATTACTATTTGAACCAGGCTTTACAACAAAGTTTAACGAAATTGGAATTGCATCAAATGGAATTGGCTTATCCTATGTAAAGAATGTGATTGAAAATTTGGGTGGAGATATTACACTTTTGGAAACAAGTGAAACGACTTTTGAAATTCTACTTCCTATAGAAACACTTATGCAGAAAGGATGATTTATTTGAAGTTTTTTATTGTTGATGATTCAGCATCAGTAAGGGCGATGCTCTCAAACATTATTGAGGAGGATGGCCTTGGAATTGTAGTAGGAGAAGCTGAGGACGGTTCAGAGGTTTACGCCGACATTCTTGCAAAACAGGAAATTGATATTTTATTGATTGATTTGTTGATGCCTAATCGAGACGGGATTGAAACGGTACGAGAAATTAGTCCATATTTCAAAGGAAAAATAATTATGATTTCTCAGGTGGAAACAAAAGACATGATCGGGGAAGCCTACTCGCTTGGAATTGAGCATTACATAACAAAACCTATCAATCGTCTCGAAGTGGTAAGTATCCTGAAAAATGTAAGAGATCATCAATTGTTGGAGAAATCACTAATCGACATTCAAAAATCATTGAGCATATTGGGTACAATTAATCAAAAAGCTGTGGCTGCTAGTCCCTTAAGTAGTATGCAAAATCCTATTATTCAATCAGGGAAAAATATCCTGTTTGAGCTAGGAATAATCGGTGAGAGCGGAAATAAAGACTTATTAGATATTTTATCTATTTTATATCAATCAGAAAAAGTAGGGAATCGAGAAACACTTGCATTAAAGGATTTGTATGAGAAAATGGTTGAAAAACGACTCGGCCCAACTGCTCTTGAGGCTGATGTCAGAAGAGAAGTAAAGTCTGGTGAACAGCGTATTCGCCGGGCTATCCATCAAGCACTTGAACATATCGCATCACTTGGATTAACCGATTATTCGAATCCGAAATTTGAAACCTATTCATCTAGCTTCTTTGATTACACTCAGGTACGAATGAAAATGATGGAGCTCGAAAGTAAAGACCCTGATGATTCTTCCCATTCGCGTATCAACATCAGGAAGTTCATTCAAGCGCTTTATATGGAAGCAAGGCATGGGATAGACGGATGAAAATTGGTGATATAGTTCGGGCACAAAAAGCAAAAGATGCAATTGAAGAAGTTCTGGAAGTTGCAAGATTCATTTAAATAAATTTAGTACCAACCAAAAACACCTTTGATAAGGGTCTGTTGACAAAATGGGAAAGGAGTAGATCCTTTCCCATTTTATGTTTTTTGTTTGTAAATAGTTGATACTTTACTCATTATTTATTATATTTTGGTGCTAATTAATTACCTTTACTATCCGTTTTAGATTTAATGCCGAAAAGAGGCATTGTTCAAGAATTTTTTGAATGCCCCTTTATATGTTTTATATAAGTTGTGTTTTATTTTCATGGTTCCGAAGGAACCCTCGCACCAAACTCTTCTTAATTTTTGAACCAATTTGTACTCATCTGTTTTTGTCCTTTGTATACGCATTTCATAAACTAGGTATTGAACAAGGCAACCTCAAATACAACTATCTCAAAAACGTAATATAGTCAATATTAACTGGTTCCATACCATCTGCTCGGAGTCGTGAATTAATCTGTCCTCGATGATACTGACCATGCAATGCTACATGAGTTAAAATATCCCGTACAGAATTCTTAAACTCTGTTCCCTTACTATTTGTGTAGAATATTAATTTATCTAGGTCAGCATTTACTAAATTAGTAAGAAATGCTGTTAAGTTCTCTCCATTTTGCATAACAAGTTCTGCACAGACGTCAATATCGACCTCTGACCAGACGGGCAGTCGTGAACTGTCCAATCCTCGTAATCTGGTTATCCATATTTGTTCTCCAAATAGTATATGGGAAAATAAACGATTCACCTCTTGATTTTCATCTTCACTACTTTTCAATGTTTCAAGAATACGATGATTAGCCCAATTTAAATGGTCATACATCTTTTGGATAGTTTTCAATGAGATTCACACCACCAATAATTAAATTTCCCAATCGGTTTTCCCCTTTAAAAAATCATCTTTCCTCCCACTTGAATTTACCATATAACTCCTTGAATTTGAAAGAAACAAAAGGATTTTCTTCATGGAAATGAAAAAAAGGCTACTCATTAATTAAAACAATTAATTGAGTAGCCTATAAAAATATTTACGATGTTAGCAAAATGTTCATATTTCACTCTTATCTTACATAAAACCCTTATATATCAAGGATTTAGGGCGCTATTACATCATGCC
>JAIMAD010000008.1 GCA_023512145.1 Bacillus sp. (in: firmicutes)
ATCCACCACTAACCGATGCCCAAAAGAAAGATATGAAAGAAGCAGATATAAAACTTTGGGAAGAAAAAGCAAAAAGTGGACTTCTGGCAAATGATCCAGCACTCCGTCAATTCCTTATCCAGCTTCGGACAAGCATTAGTGAAACAGTTCAAGGAGGAGGGATTGATACATCGTTTGACACGCTAAAAGAAATCGGAATTTCAACCAGCACGAATTACCAGGATAATGGTAAATTAGCAATAGATGAGACCAAGCTTAAATCATTGTTAACTAGTAATCTAACAGATATACAAAAAATGTTTTCCAACAGGTTCGATACGGGTGTTGGGACTGATACGACAGTTACAAGTTCGATAAAATATAAAAATAGTGGATTTGCTGTTAGAGTGTATGATCGAATTGCCGATACCTTGTCACGATTAAAAGTGATAGCAGGATCTCCAGATACGATTTCTCTTAACAGTAATATGGCTAAAGCGGCTACGTCCATTGACGATCGAATGGTCAAACTTCTAGATCGTCTAGATGCACAAGAACAGGCCTTATGGAAGAAATTTACCGCCATGGAGAGTGCACTTCAAAAATTGAATACACAGAGTTCATGGTTGTCGCAACAACTGGGTCAATAGTTTTTCTGTTAAATAGTATTCCTATAAAGCCACAGTCATCGTATTTTATGGACTGTGGTTTGATTATTCTCCTTGAAGCTTACTTTTGTAATTCAATATCTTATTTGATTTAAAGGGTCATTCCACTGGGATGACCCTCATTTTATGTGAAAATCGGGAAAAAGATAAAAAAGAAAAATAAATTATCGAAAACACTAAACAAATTAATTGATTCTCCGATAAATATAAATACCGAGGAAGTCTTTGAGGATAACGGTAAAAACAAAATGTTAAAACAACTAAACATATTGTTCGATCCACCGATAAGAATAAATACCGAGTTATTCCTAAGGTGCTGTAGACGAGAATTTTTTGATAAACAGGTAATCAATTCTTTAGACGTTTGATAAAAAGATGAGCATTTGCAAATGAACCTGTGGAGGATGGTAACGTGCTTATTGTGGGCAGAGAAATTGGACAATCCGTGATCATTGGTGATGTCGTTAAAGTTACTGTTCTACAAATGGGTTCAAAACTTCGGTTGGCCATTGATGCACCAAGCTACTTTCGTATTTCTCAAGTCAAACAGAATGAAAGTAATCGAGATAAGTTAAAAAAAGGGGTTAGAATAATCGGTACCACTACCCTTATTGGTGACTTCATAAAAGTAACGATTCTTCAAACTGAATCTGGATTACTTCGTTTCGCTATTGATGCGCCAAAAGAGATTAGTATCTTTCGCGAAGAACTGTACAAAGGTAATCGCTTATCAAAAAATCGAAGTGTACAAAGTCTTTAGATTTTACCATTTCTATCAAAAATAAATACTGTTTACTTATTTTGATAATGAACCCATCGGGTTTTATTATAGATCAGTTTCAAAAGGGGAGTATCCCCAACAAAATTAAATACAATGGAGGAAATTAATTATGATTATCAATCACAATCTAGGCGCAATGAACGCTAACAGACAAATGGGTGTAAATGCAGGAAACGCTGGGAAGTCAATGGAAAAACTTTCTTCAGGTCTTAGAATTAACAGAGCAGGCGACGATGCAGCAGGTCTTGCTATTTCTGAAAAAATGAGAGGACAAATCAGAGGATTAGACCAAGCGTCAGCAAATTCTCAAGATGGTATTTCTATGATCCAAACAGCTGAAGGTGGACTAAATGAAGTTCATTCAATTCTTCAAAGACAAAGAGAGCTAGCTGTACAGTCAGCAAACGATACAAACGTTGCTACAGACAGAACTGCAATTCAGACTGAATTTGACCAGTTAGCTGCAGAAATCACAAGAATTAGTGAAAGCACTGAATTCAATACTCAGACATTGCTAGATGGCACTTCAGCAGGTACAGGCGGTAAGGTTCAAATTCAAGTTGGCGCTAATGCTGGACAAAACATCGAACTTGACCTTACTACAATAGGTGTTAACGCAACAGCTGTAGGAACTGCTGTAACTGGCTTAACTTTAACAACTCAAGGAGGAGCAGATACTGCAATTACAACTGTACAAGCACAATTAGAGAGTGTATCAGCAGGAAGATCATACTTAGGAGCTATGCAAAATAGATTAGAGCATTCAATAACCAATCTAAACAATTCTTCAGAGAATTTGACAGCAGCTGAGTCAAGAATTAGAGACGTTGATATGGCTAAAGAAATGTCAACATTCTCAAAAAATAATATACTTTCTCAAGCGGCTCAAGCTATGCTTGCACAAGCTAACCAACAACCACAACAAGTTCTTCAATTATTAAGATAATTGATAAACTTATAAAGAAATAGAAAGGAGTCAGAGTGAAAACTCTGGCTCCTTTTGGTAATGTGGAATAGGAGGATTAGCTATTCAAATACCGACTGCGTGATCACACTTATCCATTCTTGTGTAAATATGATCTCTTTTAGTATCAACATGCTTCGAATCATCTTTCAATTTTGGAAGAACGAACTAAATTAGTCGAAAATTTTTTTTACAACTAATCTTTCCCTTATTAACCCTCAATACTAAACATTCCCACCGCTCATCCGATAAGACAAATAACTACGTCTTGTAAAAGGGGGTTCGAACATGTTAGAGAAAGTGTCTAATTCGAATAGTCAAGCTATGGATTATCAAGTGAAACAATTGGAGAAAATTTCAAAACTCAAACAAATATCAGAAGAGACAAAGGAACAAGCCCCGCAACCACAACAAGGACAGTCAAAGGAACAGACTAAAAAAGTAGTCAATAATATCAATGACTTCCTAAAAGATTCAAATACACACTTGAAATTTAACTTTCATGATGATTTACATGAATATTATGTATCAATTGTTGATGATACAACTAATGAAGTCATTAAAGAGATCCCATCTAAGAAATTACTAGATATGTATGCTGCAATGACGGAGTATCTTGGTCTTTTAGTTGATCGAAAAGTATAATTTTGAAATGTTAGTATCTAGCAGGTAGGTTGAACATCACTTTTGAATTTAAATAATCTATTAGCAGCGGTAGCCAAAAAAAGCTAATCACTCCGCTGTTTTTCTGCGCGTACTCCTTTTTTAAATCTCCAACTTTTCAAGATCAATCAAAACAATTCAAAAATACTTAATGAAAATAAAGCCTTATTTTGATAGAATTAGACAATATGAATAAGCTGAATTTCTTAAATGGGTGGATAGAAAGTAATGTCATTGAGAAATCGATTATTTTACTGTCAAGATTTTATTTCAACTTTAACTAAACTTTTTCTGGGAACAACCGATTAATATAGTATAAGAATCGTGGGGAGTGATTATTAGTGCGAATCAATGATATGAAATCTGCTTTATTAACCTACCAAAATCAACAAAACCGACCTAACACACCAACTACACCTAAAAAGCCATCTGCTTCTGTGGATGTACAAATATCATCACGTGGTCAAGAAATCTCTAAAGCAATGATGTCAGAACAAACACAACGACAAAATCGAGTGCAAGAATTAAAACAACAGGTTATCGATGGTAGCTACCAAGTTGATAGTAGCAAAATTGCTGAGAAGTTTATCGGATTTTGGAAGAACAATTCCTAAGTGGGAGACAAGAAAATGGAATCCTTGAAAAACATTATCCAAACCTTGGAAACAATGACAAACGCACATCAACGATTACTCGATGTAGCTACAGAAAAAAGAACAGTCCTTGTTGATGGGAACATTTCAATTCTTCAGACCCTGATCCATCGTGAGAGTACTTGTGTCGAAGAAATTCAAAAACTCGAACAGCAAAGAATCCAATTCGTCCAAGAATATATGGTCCGTAAGGGTCTTACTGGCCATTCCTTCACGCTTGAGGAATTAATCGATTTACAGAACGATGCCACCGCTAAGTCCACTTTACATTTCATTGCCAAACAACTTCGCGTCCTGGTTCAAAAAATCACCCAACTAAACGAGAGTAACCAGCAATTGATTCAAACATCCCTTTCATACGTACAATACTCGATAGGGATGCTGGTTCGGAAAGAACAGCCCAGCGGGTATGGACCGAATGCAACGAACCGATATTCAAACCTGTTGGATGCAAAAGTATAAATAGATTGTAATTTTTAAAAGAGGGAGAGAATAGGTATGACTTCAACCTTTCATGGCTTAGAATTAGGAAAAAGAGCGCTTTATGCTCAGCAAGCAGCCCTTTCCACTACGGGTCATAATATTGCCAATGCCAACACTGTTGGATATACGCGCCAACGGGCAGAAATGCAAGCAACAAGAGCCATTTCTGTTTTGGGAATGCAACTCGGAACCGGTGTCGAGGTTAATAAACTGATACGGTTACGTGAAGAATACATAGATGTCCAAATGCGCGGTGAAAATAAAAACTTGGGATACTGGGAAGCGAAAAGTGATACGTTGTCCAAAATTGAAGGTATATTGAACGAACCCTCTGATGATGGGTTGGCATTTACTATGGATGAGTTCTGGAAAGGCTGGGAGGAGCTAGCGAAAAACCCAGATAGTGCAGCTACCCGCGCCGTTGTCCGCCAAAAAGGGGTGGCCGTGGCCGAGACCTTTAAATACCTTTCAGACTCCATAGATATGATGCAGACTGACCTCAAGAATGTCATTAACACCAAAACGTCCGAAGTAAACTCTTTGGCCACACAAATTGGCAGCCTAAATGATCAAATTTCACGCCTCGTAGCAAATGACTATGAACCAAATGATTTGTATGATCAACGGGATGTGCTAATCGATCAACTATCAAAAATTGTCAATGTTACGGTGACGAATACAACCAATGGCATGGTCGATGTCTCAGCTGGCAGTGGGGTTTTGGTGTCGGGTAAAACGACGAATACCCTATCAATCGACTTTGATCAAACAAGCGGATTAGTGGATCCAACAAAGATCAAAATCGGTGAAAATACGATAAGTTTAGACTCTGGTGAGTTGTTGGGACGGATTGAATCGTTTGGAATTGTCGGTGGCGGTACGAAATCAACACTTCCCACCCTCAAGGATAAAATCAATGAATTAGCTATGACATTCGCAACTGCTGTAAATACGGTCCATCTAAGCGGGCTGAATTTAGATAATATCAATGGTGTATCAACGACTAAAGTGGCATTTTTTACCGGTACTTCAGCAGGTGACTTACTTGTAAATCCAGCCATAATGAATTCTTTGAACTTGATTGCGGCAGCAAACGAAGAAACTGCAGGGCAATCCTCGACAGGTAATGGGAAAAATGCGCAAGACATGGCCGATATCAAATTTGATGACAGTCTCAAGTTTAGTGGAATTACTTCTACCGTAGGTGATTATTATCGTAACATTATCGGGCAACTAGGGGTTGATTCACAGGAAGCAGGGCGCATGTTTAACAATTCTGAATTGATTGTTAATCAGGTTGAAAATCATCGTCAATCCGTCTCAGGAGTGTCATTGGATGAAGAAATGTCCAATATGATCAAATTCCAACAGGCGTATAATGCCGCTGCACGTATGGTGACGACAATGGATGAATGTTTGGACAAAATAATTAATGGCATGGGTAGAGTAGGATTGTAGGAGGAAACTAGATGAGCTATCGTGTTACTCAAAGTATGCTAAATAGTAATATGTTGTTTAATTTACAACAAAGCAATAAGTCGATGGAAAAGTACCAAGAACAGGTAACCTCTGGGAAAAAAGTAAACAAACCATCGGATGATCCTGTGACAGCGGTCCGAGGTATGGTTTACCGTTCTTCTCTGAATGATGTTGACCAATACCAAAGGAATGCTGGTGATGGAATCTCGTGGATGACCAGCAGTGATGAAGCGCTCGATGAAGTAACCTCCGTGATCCATCGGGTTCGAGAACTTACGGTCCAAGGTCAAAATGGGAGTAATGATGCAAGTGTTCGAGATGCAATTGCAAAAGAAATCAATCAGTTAAAAGAACATCTCGGGGAAATTGCCAATTCGCAGATTGCCGGTAAGTACATTTTTGCGGGGACAGATGTGAAAACACCCCCATACAAAGCCGACCCTACAGTAGTAGGATCACCAAAAGAGTTTACAAACAATAACCAAGAAATACTAGAGTTAGTAGTGGGCCAGACAAACAAGGTCCAAATCAACGTCCAAGGAAGCAATGTTTTTAATAATGATGGTCAGGGCGGTATCTTTAAATTGCTCTCAGATATCGTAACCGATTTTAATTCACCTAATGCAAGTACTACGGATCATTTAGGTAAATTGGAGAGCCAACTAGATAATCTTCTTAAGGAACGCTCTGATTTGGGTGCGCGCATGAATCGGATGGAGTTAAGCATATCACGCCTTGATGGACTTGAAGTTTCCACGTCAAGTTTATTATCAAAGGAAGAGGATGTTGATATTTCTAAAACTATTATTTACCTGAAGACCCAAGAGGCCGTCCAGAATGCTGCTTTATCTGTAGGTGCTCGTATAATTCAAACTTCTTTGGTCGATTTCTTACGTTAATATTTTTGGCAACACAAGTACCATTTGTGTTAGCCTTTTTTTTATAAAAAAACAACCTTGTTGAATGGAGTAATAAAATTTCAGTAGTGGTTTCCCATTTAATAATACTGTATCCTTTATTCAGCGCTTCTGATAAACTAAAATTGACAAATTTTATGTTAATAACTTATAGCAGGTGGAGGACATGTATCCAAAAGTAAATCAGAACATTGTAATTGATATAAAAAACCGTGACATGACCTGTCGTTCAATTATTGCGGAGATTGAAAAAAATGAGATTTTAATCGCTTTCCCAATGGATATGAATGCAATAGGGTTGTTAACTAAAGGCACAGAAATAACTGTTGTTTTTATATTGGGTGAAAATCAATACAAGTTCCAAACAGAAATTATCGGAAGAAAAAAAGACAAGATTGCTTTATTTCGAATCACTAAACCACAAGAAAACGAGATTATCAAAATTCAACGAAGAGATAATTTTCGTGTAAATTCCAATTTAAAATTTCTCTTAAACGAAAAAAAGCTTAACACAATCAATATAAGTGTAGGTGGAATGTTATTCTTCTGTGAGACGGAGTTGCAATTACTTGAGGGAGAAGTGGTTTCGGGGACTTTGGTCGTTCCTAATACGCTGAATAAGGAAGCAGAGTTAATTACCTTTCAAGGCCAAATCAAACGAATCAGTTTGATAAAAGACCCAGATAGAAAAAATGTTGCGCTGGAGTTCACGATGATGGAACAACGGGATCAAATGAAAATTATTCAATATTGTTTTGAAAAACAAAGGCAAATGCGCATAAAGTCACGGTAACCAATAAGCAAAATTCACTTCAAAAATTACATACATAACAAGGCCTCTTTTTTCATAAAGAGGTTTTTTATATAATCAAATCACCATTTTTATAAAATTTTAACAATTCATTTTACAAATCCTTACAGTTACTATATAATAATAATATATCCAATAACAAAGAAGAAGGATTGCAACAGGAATTTTAGTTTATTTGACATTCACCCTCAAAAAATATTCTTAAGAGCGAACCATATACTATATAACGTTTATAAAGCTTGTTTGATAACATCAAACTGACATTTAAATTAGTTTTATCCATTTGCAAGAAGGAAAAAGTGTTTGAAAAACTATTTTTGTTTAATTCTAGTATTCATTTAGGAGGTATACCAATGAGTTTAAAAACTGCACTATTTGAGATGAAAGAAGCTATCATGAATCAAAAAGTAGGACCATCAGAACAAAATTTCATTTCTGAATTGGAAGATAAACACCGAGTAAGCGCTGGATCATTAGTTTTTTATTTTAATAATTTGATGCTGTTAAGTATCAATAACGCAGAATATGCAAAGCAGCCTGTCGATGATTCCAAAAAAGTTAACCGTAAATGGACTAAAAATCAAATAGATTTCATGTTTCAATTTATTAAGGGACGTCAAGAAGAAGGTGCGCTAAATATTACTGATATCCTGGAGGAAATAGCACAGCTATTAAACCGTGGCTATCAGTCTGTAAACTATAAATATTATTCCCTTATCAAGGCAAAAGCTAAAAAAGAGGCATCCATTCCAACTGACTATCACTTTGTGACAATTACAGAGAATGAGGTTCCAGTGGTAGCTACTGAAGACATTCGTAATACACTTCCAGCGCCTCAATCAAATCATGTAGACCCTTCACAAGATGATGATTTACTCGATATTTTGTCAGGGTTAATTACCAACGTCCAACAACTTCCCGGGATCAATTTAAACGAACTTCTAAGAAGTTTATACCAACTCACAAACATGGCTCTTCAGAATCAGGATGCTGTTCAACAGATAGAAAGTATGAAATCAGAAAGCAATCTCGAAAAAGATGCACTGCACCAAGAGTTACTGAAAAAGGAACAACAATTCAAGCAGGAGAAAAAGCGCAATGATGAATTGCAAAAAGAGGTATCTAAGCTAGCAATGGAAATAACTGCCTTTAACAAATTAGGAGATGCAGCAAAAATACAATACTTGAAATCTTACAATCAACGGCTTAACTACATCATTAATGGGTTTGGGCTCGTTCTTCAAGTCAGTAGTTAACTTCTAATTTAAAACTGGTGATAAAAAGTGATTGGCCAAAAAGATACCATTTAGTTTAGAAATCTCCTTAACTATTTATCATTTTATCCGATAACTACTTTAAAGATGGAAATGGATTTAGGAGGAGTAAATTATTATGGCTTTTAGTAATCCTTATCAAAGTTATCAAAAACAAGCAGTCACTACTTCTGCACCGGAAGATTTGACACTCATGTTATATCAAGGAATGGTTAAATTCATTCGCTTGTCAAAAATGGCACTCCAAAATAATACTATTGAGGAATCTCACAGATACAATCTAAGAGCACAAGATATTTTGAGTGAGTTAATGGTGACTTTGAAACCAGGGAATATCATCTCAGAATCCTTGCTTCCACTCTATGATTTCATGAAATATCGATTAATTGAAGCCAATCTTAATAAAAATTTGGAAATGTTAGAAGAAGTCGAAGGATTTGCTTTAGAACTATCGGAAACATGGTCAACTGCAATGAAGCTGTATAAAACTAAGAACTAAGGTCTGGTATACTAATGGACAAATTGATTACAACCATTTATGAATTCACTGTAAACATGGACCTTGCACTCCAACAAGAAAATTATCATGAATTTGAAAACCTAGTAAATAAACGAAATACGATGATGAATAATGTGGATGCCTTTAAGGTGGAGCATCCACATTACATGTATACCCGGGAAGAAAAACGATTGCTAGAAGAAACACTTTGCCTCGAACAGAGTTTTACCTCTCTCTTAAAAGAAAACATAAATGAAACCAAAAACTCCTTAAATCAACTGGAAAAGAAGAAACAGGTTTCGAAAAAGTACCGGCCCTATATTAAACAAACAAATGGAGTCTTTATAGACTCAAAAAAATAATCGAAAATAGACATATGGTGTGATTTCGTATTAAAAAAATACGGAATCACACTTTTTTTTGCCTGCAAAAATTAAAAATAAGTTTATTTTCGTAAAATGTTACTTTTTTATGGGTTAAATCATGAAAATATATATATTTACCTAGTAATTTCGACAAAAAATGATATTATAGGAATATATTCGAGAATGGTAAAACATTCTATTATTTCATTATAAGATCAGTATGGAAAATATAAACGCTGAATCTTAAATAAAGGCATAGCTGATGAAAATCAGTGACGCAAAGCTACAGGGACTAAGGTGCATATGTACTATGTCAGCCAGTTACCAAAAAGATCAAGGTATGTTCCATAGGTATTAAATGTCTAATAAGGTATAGATTTCTTATGTCTTCAAAGATATTTCTGTCTATTACCTCCCTTTCGGTAAAGGTGGGGTTATTTTTTTTGCTTTCAAAAGGGAAGAACTTTTGAACTCTTTATGTATAGTTAGCGGAGGGGAATATAGTCATGATCTGGCAACAAGGAATGAAAAACAAACGAATGGTCGGTAAAATTTATAATTTTATGGAATTTAAAAAGTTAAAACCATTTTTCTTAAAACCTATTAAAATAACAATTGGAAATCCTTTAAATGACACCTATTACATGGTGGAAAATGTTGCATACAAGGGCATGCAAATTCTAGCAATGAAGCAAGAACAGGATTCCAACACAATTATTTTAGTAGAAGCGAAAATAGAAGATGGACAACTTATACATATTTCTAAGGTTTCGGAAGATATAGTAAGAGACATTAGCAGGATGTTAAAAAGAACTATTTAATAAATTGAATATAGGGGAAGAAAGGGTGATACCCATTGATAATAGGTGATGATTGGTTTATGAAAGCGATGCTTGTTGATACATTAAAAAGGACTGAAAAGTTACGTTCGCAGCTGATGACAACCACTACTGATGAAAGTACCCTTTTTGCCACTATGTTAAATCAATTATTGAAGGAAAAGGTGCAGTCAACAGTACAACCTCAATTTAATTCGTTTGAACCTAATTTGGTTACAGCTATGAACCCCGCTATCGGGGAGCAATATATGCCAATAAACACTGAGGAACCGTTGCGTTTCCAATCCATCAACCCAGAAAAGTTAAATCAAGTCTTGGCTGGAAAATTAACAGGGATGGGTGAGGTATTTGTTCGTGCTGGACAAAAGTATAATATTAATCCTGCACTAATAACTGCTATTGCTCAACATGAGACGGGCAATGGAAAATCTCGTGCTGCCATTGAAAAAAATAATATTGCTGGAATGATGGGGGTTAATGGTTTGAAATCGTACACCTCAATCGAAGATAGCATCATGGATATGGCTCGCAATTTAAGTAAGAACTATTTAGGATCAGGCTTATCCAACATTACTAAAATTGGTGCGAAGTATGCCCCAATTGGTGCCGATAACGACCCAACTGGTCTAAACAATCACTGGGTAATAGGTGTGTCAAAGCATTTTGATCAGTTAAGAGTTTAATAGGTCAGGGAGAGACCTGCACTCGAAAAAAATTGTAGATTTGTACCCCTTCTTTATAGTATATTGAAATAGATTGTTTGGTCATTTTGTTATTCAAATCAAAAATAATCAAATAAATACTCTAAATATGCAAGGAGAGGTAACATTTTGAATAAAATAGGTATACTTCACTCAGCATTAGATGCATCCAGTTTACGACAACAAGAGATTTCTAATAACATAGCAAATGTAGAAACCCCTGGTTATAAAACAAAACAAGTAGTGTTTGAAGATTTATTAAAACAACACTTATCCAATCAAACAAACATAGTCGGAAACCGCACTAACTCTCGTCATATAGAGATAGGTAAACCAGCGAACCTTCCCACTGCAAAAACTGTCGAAAATTCGGATACAGTTATGCAGAACAATGGCAACAATGTGGATATCGATGGTGAGATGACGCGCATGGGGGAAAATTCTTTGTGGTATTATACGTTAACGCAACAACTTACTAGTGAATTTCAACTATTGTCAATTGCAATTAAAGGAAGGAGTTAAAGTGATGTTTGATTTGTTAAATATAAGTGCATCAGCCCTAACCGCCGGGCGCCTTCGGATGGATGTAACTTCATCCAATATTGCCAACGCTTCCACAACAAGGGGGACCTTTGTTGATGGGAAATGGGAACCATATCGCCGCAAAATGGTAGTGATGGAACCAAGAGAAAAGGCCTTTGATCAGGTTTTACAGGGCAAGTTGCAAAAACAAACCCAATCTCAAGCCAACCTCCAAGGGGTCAGGGTTACGGGTATTGTCGAGGATCAGACACCATTTAAGGTAGTCTATGATCCTACTAATCCGGATGCTAATGCGGATGGAAATGTTATGATGCCGAATGTCGATTTATCAAAGGAAATGGTCGATTTACTCGCTGCATCAAGAGCATATGAAGCAAATGTAACAGCCTTTAATACAGGGAAATCGATGATGTTAAAAGCGTTAGATTTGGGACGTTAGGAGGAATATAGATGGAATTTTTAAACGTAAATAATGGATTAATCAAAATTAATCAAAATCCATTTCAAAAAGTAGAAGTTGATAAAACTAACTCTTCGTTTGCTGGTGTACTCCAAGGGTATTTGGAGAAAGTGGATACCACTGTTAAGCATGCCTCGGACCTTGCCATAAAAGCGGCAACGGGTGAAGTTGATAATATACATGATGTGACCATTGCTTCACAGCAGGCAAAATTAGCATTGGAACTCACGGTCACCATCAGGGATAAGGCTGTAGAAGCATATCAAGAAATAATGAGAATGCAAATTTAAAATGATGAAAAGCTGGGCAGGGTGAGAAATGAATCGATCATGGATAGATCAAATCAAACAAACAGGAGTGCAAATAGGCACTTACTGGAAAGAAAGAAGCACTAAACAAAAAGGACTTTTTATAGGGACATTTTTGTTTCTTATTGTTGCCCTATCGATATTTATCTTTATAGCTTCTCGCCCACAATTTGTCCCTTTGTATACGGGTCAACTGACCCAGCGGGAAGTGGGGGATATAAAAGCGGAATTGGACAAACAAGGCCAATCAAACTATAAGATATCCGAAAGCGGAACTATGTTGCTTGTTCCACGAAAGGATGCGCCTAATTTATTAGTCAGTCTTGCTTCAGAAGGATATCCAAAAGATAACAAAATTAATTATGATATTTTTAGTGAAAATCTCTCATTTGGAGCTACAGATAGGCAATACGACATCCTTGAACGGGAAGCGATGCAAAATCAAGTGGCAGATGTGCTAACACTTGTCGAAGGAATTGGAAACGCTGAAGTAATAGTGACATCACCTGAAAACTCTGTGTTTGTTAGGCAGGACGAAGAGGAAACGGCCAGCGCTTCGGTGATGGTAGAAGTGGAGCCAGGGGTACAACTTAAACCACAACAAATTCAAGCTCTTTACACGTTAGTTTCAAGAAGTGTTCCGAAACTTCCAATCGAAAACATCACAATCATGAACCAGTATAGTGAGACATTAGCTCTGCAAAATGATAATACTGATGATCAATCACTGGATAAATTTGATGAACAACGAAAAGTACAACAAAATTTGGAACGGGATATTCAAAAAAATCTGCAAAGTTTGCTAGGAACTATCCTCGGTACACAAAATGTATATGTACATACATTCGTAAAAATGAATTTTGATAAAGTTAAATCACAAGAACAACTAGTAAAACCTGTAGATGAAGATAATAACGGGATTGTAATCAGTTCTGATAAAAGCTCCGTAACTTCCTCTGGGACTGGAGCAGGAGCTGGAGGCGTTGTAGGAACCGGTGAAACCGACGTTCCTGGTTATGTTGCTGAGGACTCCAGTGGAGATAGCAATTACGAAGAGTCAAAGGATATTGTGAACTATGAGGTCAATCGCATTAATAATGAGATCATAAAAAGTCCGTATCAAATAGAAGATATCACGATAAATGTTGGTGTGGAGTCAGACCCGAACACGCCAAATAAGTTACCAGAAGAGACACAAGCGAGTGTTCAAAACATTGTTTCAAATACAGTACGTACTGCTCTGGGACATCCTGATTTAACCCAAGAAGAGATTGATCAACGGATTACCATTTTTCCACACGCGTTTGCAGAGAACACCACAATGGAGAGCAAATCACCAATGAATTGGCTATACATCGCCGGTGGAGCTATTCTAGGTTTACTTTTGCTTGGTGGTTTATTATGGGGGTTGGCACGCAAACGAAAACCAAATCAAGAAGAGTTGTCAGAGTCGAGTATCTATTCACCACCAGCCGAAGAGCCGGACTATTTTGCTGAACAAGATATGAGTGTAGAAAGTCAATTAAAGAAATTGCTAGATCAAAGACCTGAAGATTTTTCCAAAGTGATTCGAACATTGCTTCATGAAGAGGAGGCGTAATTTCTATGGTGACAGCATTAAAGTTGACTGGTAGACAAAAAGCAGCGATTTTGCTCATTTCGATGGGAAGGGAGGCCTCTTCTAAGGTGTTCAACCATTTGCCAGAAGAGGAAATTGACCAGCTTACCCTGGCTATTGCCAATATTCAAAAAGTGGATTCCAAAGAAAAAGAAGAGGTATTGAAGGAATTTCATGAAATGTGTATTGCCCAAGATTATCTAGCTATGGGCGGGATCAGCTTTGCACAGGATGTATTGGAAACTGCGCTTGGTAAGGACAAGGCCGTCCAGATCATCCATCGATTAACGGCACAGCTTCAGGTTAAACCGTTTGAGTTTGCACGCCGAATTGATGCTATGCAAATCTATCAATTTCTGCAAAATGAGCATCCTCAAACGATTGCACTAGTATTAGCCCATTTGGAGACACAACAAGCATCAATAATACTATCATCACTACCTGGTGACCTTCAATCCGATGTTGCTCGACGGATTGCCTTGTTAGAACAAACGTCACCGGAGGTTATTAAGGAAGTAGAATATATTTTAGAACAAAAGTTAGCATCGACCATCAGTCAGGATTTTAGTGTGGTCGGTGGAATTGAATCGATTGTAAGTATCCTAAATGGTGTGGACCGCAGTACGGAAAAAGGAATCTTGGAGCAGCTTGGAATGAAAGATGAGGCATTGGTAGAGGAAATCAAAAAACGTATGTTTGTCTTTGAAGATATCATTAATCTGGATCGACGTGCCATCCAAAGTGTTATTCAAGAAGTGGAAAATCGAGATTTACTCCTTGCCTTAAAAGCGGCTAGCCCAGAACTCAAAAAGGTTATATTCGAGAATATGTCCCAACGGATGATCGAAACGTTCGAAGAAGAAATGCAATTCCTCGGACCTGTCAGAGTCAAGGATGTCGAGGAATCACAAGGAAGAATTGTTTCAATCATTCGCCGCTTAGAGGAATCGGGTGTGGTTGTCATTGCTCGAGGTGGAAATGATGGAATCCTACTCTAAAGTATTTAAGGCCAAACATCTCTCAATGGTCGAAGAAGTGAAGGTAATTACCCAGCCACTAATTCCCATCAACCTGCAAGGAGACGAAACGATTGTTGACCACAGTCAAGCTGGTGAGGGTAACAGAAATGATAATGGTTCACAATTAGTTCAAGAAGCGAATGCAAGTGCTCAAGTGATAATTGATATGGCAGAGGAGAATGCCCGTTTACTTGAAGCTTCTGCTGCCGAAAAAGTAAACCTTTGGTGGGAAGAAAACGAGAAGAAGTTAGCAGCAATGTCTCTTGAAGCTAAAGAGCAAGGGTTTATCGAAGGTTCAACGAATGGAAGACAGGAAGCATTGATACAGGTTCAGGAAGAATACCAAGGGAAATTAGTGCAAGTTCAACTGTTGTTAGAACAAGCATATCAACAAAAGAATTTGATTATTTCAGAAGCAGAGCCCTTTTTACTGGAGTTGAGTACGGTAATTGCTTCCCAAATTATTAAGCAGGAATTAGAAGGTTATCCTGACAAATTTGTCGAGTTAATAAAACAGCATATTCTTCGTTTTAAAGAAAAAGAATTTATCACAATCTGTGTCCATCCAGATGATTTTGAGTTTATTCAATCACAACGAGTGCATCTCGTTGCCGTTGTAAACGGTGAAACAGAAATTAAAATCATCCCGGATCATTCCGTATCGCCCAAAGGATGCATCATTCGAACCGCTTACGGCAGCGTGGATGCGCGTATTGATACCCAAATTGAGGAAATCAAAAAGGTTATTCTAGAGGTGAGAAGGGAGCCGGAAAGTGTTATTGGCAACTGAAAACTATGTCAAGCTCATTCGCAGTATTGACCCGGTAAGAGTCAACGGGAAAATTACACAAATTATCGGGCTGACAATTGAATCACAAGGCCCCGACGTAAGAATTGGTGAACTATGTTCCATTTATCCGTCACAGTCAGATACCCCCATTCAAGCTGAGGTTGTCGGTATTAAGGAAAACAAGGTGTTACTCATGCCTCTTGGCGAGGTACGCTCAATTGGTCCTGGTTGTGATGTGGTCGCAAGTGGTAAACCAATGACAGTGAAGGCGGGCACCCAGTTGCTTGGCCGAATTCTAGATGGATTGGGTCAACCTCTTGATGGTAAGCCATTGCCTGCTGGTTTAGAGGAAGTTCCTACATACGCAAAACCACCTAATCCACTCAGTCGCCCGCGAATTCATACTCCCTTAGGTGTTGGAGTAAGAACGATTGATGGGTTACTAACCATGGGTAAGGGACAAAGGATGGGGATCTTTGCCGGTAGTGGGGTAGGTAAAAGCACACTACTTGGAATGATTTCTCGAAATACCACAGCTGAAATAAACGTCATCGCCGTGATAGGTGAGAGAGGTCGAGAAGTGCTCGATTTTATCGAACAAAACTTAGGAGAAGAAGGGTTAAAAAAATCTGTCGTCATTGTAGCGACATCCGATCAGCCAGCCCTTATTCGAATTAAAGGTGCCCTGACAGCCACTTCCATTGCCGAGTATTTCCGTGATCAAGGGAAGGACGTTTTACTGGTGATGGATTCCGTCACTCGATTCGCAATGGCCCAAAGGGAAGTTGGATTAGCTATTGGGGAACCCCCGACGACCAAGGGTTATACTCCTTCTGTGTTTGCTATGCTTCCCCAATTATTGGAACGGGCTGGAACAGGATCTAAAGGAACAATTTCAGCAATTTATACGGTTCTCGTAGATGGTGACGACATGAATGAACCAATTGCAGATGCTGTAAGAGGAATTTTAGATGGACATATTGTCCTTAGCCGTGCAATTGGAGGGAAAGGAATTTATCCTTCAATTGATGTGTCAAACAGTGTAAGTCGGGTAATGCCCGATATAACATCGGATGAACACTTATTCGCCGCACAAAACTTCAGGAAATTACTATCTTCTTATAATGAAGCGGAAGATTTAATCAATATCGGAGCCTATAAAAAAGGCTCAAATCGCGACATTGATTTGGCGATGCGGCTAAAGCCGTCAATGGATAATTTTTTACGGCAAGGGATTTATGAAACTTCTCAGTTACAGGAGGCAGAGTCCTTCTTACTACAACAATTTGGAGCGATGACGCGATGAAATTTAAGTTTTCTTTTCAAAAAGTGCTGGATGTTAAAGAAAATGAACAGGAAATAGCAAAACAAGAGTATGGCACAACCAAACTCAGGCAATTAGAACTGCAAGAAGAGATTGACGGGTTAGAATTGGTAAAGGAACAGGTTTTCAACCAATACAATGATGTTCATAAAAAAACGGTTTGGGAGATTTTAGAGGTTCAACAAGATATCGAGCATGTAAGTCGTCGGATGAAAGGCTTGGAGAATCAATCACAGCAAATTTATCAGGAAGTTGAACAAAAACACCAGATCCTGATTGAAAAAACGCAAGAAGCAAAAATGTGGAATCAATGGAAAACTAAATCAAAGGACGCATTTCAAAAACAAGTGGATCGGACAGAGCAAGCCATGTTAGATGAAATGGCTGTTTTACGCTATTCTCGAAGGATATAAGGAGAGAAACAGATGGGTGAGAAGCTGCGCGGAAAAGTAGGAACCATTTTTTACGTGGGTATTATTCCTTTACTATTTACCACACTATTCGTTGTGATTTTATTAACTTTTATGGGTAGTCCTGTCTTAAAGACATTCCAAGAATGGGGAAATAAGATCCCTGTCGTTAACCATATTATTCCAGATTCTGAGCATGTATTGGCCAATAATTCAAAAGATCTAGATTACTGGAAACAGATGTATTCAAAAAGCGATGAACAGTTAAAAGAGAAGGATCAAAAATTAGGGGAATTGAATAGTCAATTAGATTCCAATCAAGAAGAGTTAGCGAATTTAATAATGGATAACGAAACATTGCAAAAGCAGCTAGAAGAAAAACAAACAGTAGAAGTGCAAGATGAATTAAAACTAGTAGCAAGTATTTATGCTAATTTACCCGATGCTAAGGCAGCCGCTATGTTTGAAACAATGCCCATTGATGAAGCGGCGTTAACCATAGCTCTCCTAAAACTAGACCAGCAAAGCAGTATTCTTGGGAGCATGAAGGATGCCAAGAAAGCAGCTCAAATTACAATGTTGCTCAAAGAAATTGCCATGCTAAATGGAACCGATCAAACATCTATAAATGAGCAGATCCATGAACTTGCACTAGAACAAGAAGGTCCTAAGGATACCTTATCTGAAACCATTGCAGCAATGCCGCCGGCCGAATCGGCTAGCATAATTCAATCCATGTTGGAAACGAACGCACAAGTTGCAATGGAACTCATGAAAAATATCAAATCGAATAGTCGTTCGCAAATTTTAACGGAAATAGCAAAAGTGGATGCTAAATTAGCAGCGAACATTGCCGAAAATTTAAATTAAGTAGAAATCACTCCAAGGAAGGAGAAAATCATGAAACGCTTCATGTTCTTTTTTGTTTTACTGTTTTACCTATTTTCTCTTCAACCCACAATTTTTGCTGAGGAGACCACCTCTTCCGGCAAAACTTCCGTTTATGACTCTATCCAAAAAGGTGAGGAACAACCGTCACCTCCATCGACAAAAGCTGAGGATAGCGGGTCACCCACTATATTTCCCTTATTTGTCAAATTCATTTTCTCGTTTATCTTGGTTATTGGTTTGTTGATTGTGTTATTGCGTTTTCTATCAAAACGAAGCCGGCTAATACAAACAAATGGCCTAGTTCTCCCATTGGGTGGACAAGTGCTTGGTAATAACCGTTCATTACAGGTTCTCCTCATTGGTCAAACCATTTATATCGTCGGAGTGGGAGAGACCGTTACCTTGATTCGCACGATTTCCCAAGGCGAAGAATATCAACATTTATTAGATAGCTATGAAAATCAAGCGGACGGATTGTCACAAAAATGGATAACTAAGGATTCAATCAAAAATTGGAATTCTGTTTTCCGAAAACATATGCAAAATATGTACCAAGAAAACAAAAAGGAGTAGGACTATGATACGGAAAGTAGCCATTCTTATTCCAATTCTTTCACTAGGATTTAATTCTATCGCCCATGCCGAGTTTCCTATCCAAACCATTCTGCCAGGAATTGATTTTGGCTCTAGTGATCCCGATAATGTCTCAAATACCTTGCGCATCATTCTTTTAATTACAGTAATGTCGATTGCACCTGCCATTCTTATATTAATGACAAGTTTTACCCGGATCATGATTGTGTTAGGATTTGTACGTAATGCCATGGGTACCCAGCAAATGCCACCCAATCAAGTGTTGGTCGGACTCTCACTTTTCTTGACCTTTTTTATCATGGGCCCAACATTTACAGAAATTAATTCAGATGCGCTACAACCGTTCATGGCAGGGGAAATAACTCAGAAACAAGCGTTCGATGCGGGGAGTCTGCCCTTGAAGGATTTCATGGCCAAACAAACACGTGAGGCAGACTTAGCGCTGTTTATTGATTATGCAGGGATGGAAAAACCAGAAACAGTGAAGGACATACCACTGACCGCTTTAGTTCCCGCCTTTGCCATTAGTGAATTAAAAACAGCCTTTCAGATGGGGTTCATAATTTTTATCCCTTTCCTGGTTATCGATATGATCGTAGCCAGTATCTTGATGTCGATGGGAATGATGATGCTTCCGCCGGTGATGATTTCGTTGCCATTTAAAATCCTTCTATTCGTTTTGGTCGATGGTTGGAATTTAATTATCAAATCGATGCTCATGAGTTTCTAAGGAGGGAGTGTTATCCATGTCTACCGATATGATCTTACGTCTTGCCCAAGAGACTGTATACACAATACTAATTGTTATTGCACCAGTGGTGGGTGTCGCCCTGTTAGTGGGTTTATTGGTTAGTATTTTCCAAGCCACAACGCAGATTCAGGAGCAGACGTTATCATTTGTCCCAAAAATTGTGGCGGTATTTCTATCTATCCTCTTTTTCGGGTCGTGGATGTTGCAGCGTGTGGTTGATTTTACCCAAAATTTGTTGGGAAATCTCTCCACTTTTGTGGGTTAAGTGATGACAATCGATACTTCTTACTTATTCACCTTTTTACTTATAGTAGTTAGAATCACCTCATTTATGGTAACGGTACCGGTATTTTCCGGACGCCAAATACCAGCAACCTTCAAGATCGGTTTTAGTGTGGTCCTCAGTGTTTTATGTGTAGGATTGATAGATGAACCCATCCAATCCTTTACACTAGGAACGATGGTTCTATTAATTCTCAAAGAGTTTATGGTTGGTATTGTGTTAGGAATGGTTGCTAATATTCTGTTTTACTCAGTCCAATTGGCGGGGGCATTGTTGGACCTCCTAATCGGCTTTTCCATGGCCAGTCTTTTTGATCCTACTTTTGGGACGAATACGCAGCTAACGGGGCGTTTTAAAAATATCTTAGCTATATTAGTTTTATTTTCTATCAATGGTCATCATATTCTGATTCAAGGAGTGTTAGCTAGTTTTGATTGGGTAACACTTCAAGCCTCGGTTCCTGCTTGGATGGACGGTCGCCTGTCAACATTCCTACTGGATTGTCTTGGACAAATGTTTATGATTGGCTTTATGATGGCAGCACCTATTATCGGCACGATGTTTGTAGTTGATGTTGCCTTAGGTATTATCGCAAGGACCGTGCCCCAGATGAATGTGTTTGCTATATTTCCACCAGTCAAAATTTTGATACACTTTTTGATATATATTTTTGTGTTGCCAAACTTCTTTTACTTACTGAAAGTCCTTTTTGAAACCATGTTTGGATCAATGTATTCTATTCTGAAAATAATGGGGGCGTAAGCATGCTTCTTCGTTTAGATTTGCAATTATTTGCTGGAGAAAAAACGGAAAAAGCAACCCCACATAAACAACAAGAAACAAGAAAAAAAGGGGAGGTTGCGAAAAGTCCAGAAGTTGCGTCAGCCCTTACATTATTGCTTTGTTTCTCTTTTTTAATGATTGGTGGAAAGACAATATTTGATGGATGTTTGAATATCTACCGCCAGAGTTTCCAGGAATATTTACTTTGGGATTTTTCGATTGAAAGCACTCAACTTTTATTTAACCAGTTGTTGTGGGAGGTCGTAAAATTGGTAGCACCAGTCTTTGCGGTAGTCCTAGTTTCTGGTGTTATTGCAAACTATGTGCAGGTTGGCTTTCTGTTCAATCCTGAAGCACTGAAAATAAAGTTAGAAAAACTTAATCCGCTTGAAGGTGCAAAACGAATCTTTTCGCTAAGGTCGTTGGTTGAGTTAATTAAATCAATATTGAAAATTTTTCTTACCGGCGGCATTGTTTATTGGATGATTTGGAGGCAGAAAAACGAGTTGTTTTCAATTGGTAAATTAACTATTTGGGATGCTTCTAGATTCATAGGTTCTTTGACCATTCAAATTGGGATCGTCGTAGCTATTAGTTTGATGGTCCTGGCAGCTGGGGATTATATCTATCAAAAATATGAATTTGAAAAAAAAATCCGTATGTCCAAACAGGATATCTTAGATGAATATAAGAAGATGGAAGGGGACCCATTAATTAAAGGAAAAAGAAAAGCAAAACAACGGGAGTTGTCTATGAATCGTATGATGCAGGATGTTCCAAGGGCTGACGTTGTCATCACTAATCCAACCCACTTTGCTATAGCAATCCGCTACGATCTTGAAACAATGGCTGCTCCTGAAGTGATTGCCAAAGGAAAAGATCATATTGCCTTAAAAATTAAAGAAATAGCCAAGCAGCATAAGATTGTGACAGTAGAAAATAAGCCGCTCGCTCGTGCATTGTTTGCCGCAGTGGAAATCGGGCAGCCCATCCCAGAAGAGTTGTTTAATGCGGTGGGAGAGATTTTGGCTTTTGTTTACTATCAAGAAGGTCGGTATAAGGGGATGATGGCTTGAAAATAAAAGACTTTTCCATATTGATGGTTGTCATCATGATTGTCGCGATGATGATCATTCCACTACCATTGATATTATTAGATTTTCTATTAATCATAAACATTAGCGTGTCATTGATGATTTTGATGGTAGCTATGAACACCAAAGAACCATTAGATTTTTCCATTTTTCCAACTGCTATATTAATCGCCACCTTATTCCGTTTGGCCCTAAATGTGTCTACAACAAGGTCGATCCTAACGAATGCTGATGGGGGAAGGGTTATCGAGACATTTGGTTCCTTTGTAATCGGCGGAAGCCCTGTCATCGGTTTGGTCGTATTCTTAATCCTTGTTGTTATTCAGTTCCTTGTTATTACGAAAGGATCAGAACGAGTAGCCGAAGTTGCCGCACGATTTACATTGGATGCGATGCCCGGCAAGCAAATGAGCATTGATGCAGATATGAACGCTGGATTAATTAGTGATATAGACGCGCGTGAGCGCCGCAGTAAAGTTGAACGAGAAGCAGATTTTTATGGAGCGATGGATGGAGCCAGTAAATTTGTCAAAGGGGATGCCATTGCTGGGATTATTATCCTGTTAATTAATATTATTGGTGGTTTCGCCATTGGAATCGCTATACATGGAATGGGTTTTGCTGAAGCTGCTAGTACCTTTACCTTGTTATCTGTGGGGGATGGGTTGGTTAGCCAAATACCCGCCTTACTGATTTCCACCGCCACCGGGATAACAGTTACCCGTGCAGCATCAAGTGGTACTTTGGGTTCAGACATTATGCAGCAGCTGTTTAATTATCCTAAACTTCTTTATATTGTAGCGGGCACGATTTTCGTTCTCGGTTTATTTACACCAATTGGACTTTTTCTTACACTTCCTGTTGCGGGAATATTAGTTTTTTCCGCCTATTCCATGCAAAAGGCTTCGCAAAAGGAAAAAAATGAAATTGAACAGGGTGAAATGGCAAGAACTGAAGAGGATATCAGTAGTCCGGAAAAGGTGATCAATCTACTTCAGCTCGATACGCTGGAATTGGAGATAGGCTATGGTTTGATCCCACTGGCAGATCAAAAACAAGGTGGAGACATTCTTGATCGAATTGTCATGATCCGCAGACAATTTGCTATTGAATTAGGGCTAATCATTCCCACAATTCGAATTCGAGACAATTTACAATTAACTCCAAATCAATATGTTTTAAAATTCCGCGGCAACCGAATTGCTGCAGGAGAAATATTCCTTGACCATTTTCTCGCTATGAATCAGGGTGCGGATATAGAGGCAATCGAGGGCATCCAGGTGATTGAGCCTGCTTTTGGGCTGCCAGCTATTTGGGTAAGTGTGGAGGCGAAACAAAAAGCTGAACTTTTGGGTTATATTATCGTTGATCCTCCTTCTGTGATCGCCACTCATTTAACAGAAGTATTAAAACGGCATGCGCACCAGCTATTACGCAGAGAAGAAACAAAGGAATTAATTGAAAACCTGAAAGAAACCTACCCTAATTTGGTCGATGAGATTGTTCCTAACTTACAATCCGTCGGTGAAATCCAGAAGGTGCTACAGAATCTTCTACGCGAGCAGATATCGATTCGTGATTTAGCTACAATTTTCGAAACCTTGGCAGATTTTGCTGTCTATACAAAGGAACCGAGAGTGTTAACGGAATACGTTCGTCAGTCCTTGACACGGCAAATTACGGAGCAATATGCAGAAAATGGCGTGATTCATGTCTTAACGGCCGGGGCGACGCTTGAAAAAGGCATTTCCGATTATATCCAGCAAACGGAAGCTGGTGTGCATTTCCTTTCGATGGATCCGCAAATGTCCAGAAAGATTACGGAAATATTACAAGAACAAATTGAACGGGTTATCAAAACAGGTGGTCAGCCAATTTTCCTAACTTCTCCTTCAATCCGAATGTATTTGAAACAGTTTGTCGATAAAATCATGCCGACTGTACCTGTTCTCGCTTATACCGAGTTAGAGCCCGATATTGAAATCCAAAGTATAGGAGTGGTGAACATATGAAAACAAAAAAAATTATTGCAGATACCATGCCTCTTGCTATAAAAATGGTACGGCAACAATTAGGGGATAACGCGATTATAGTGAACACCAAGGCGATAAAAACAGGCGGTGTGTTTGGCCTTTTTACGAAACAGAAATTTGAAGTTACCGCCTACTCCGTAGAAGGAGAAGGTACTCGGACTGAACCTAAATTTTCCTTAGAACTAAAAGAGAGAACGGAAAATAAACCCCAGCAAAAAAACAGAAATGAGAGCAAAACGGAGCTTATGGGGGACAATTCCTCAGTATTCCATAAGAAACCGCAAATGCTCTATAATTATTATTCTCAAGTGACTCCTGAGGCGGTCAAGCCCGCTTCCACATCAACTAGTACTTTAGAAGATGAACCATCATTACTTGATGAGCTGCAGCAGATGCGAAAAATGATGACAACTTTCATTCTTAGCGACAAACAGGGAAATACCTTGCCTGAGGCGTTGACCAAGTGGATAAACCGCTTAAAAAAGCAGGGTGTTGATGAGGAGATTGTTGAGTACATAGTGAATTGGATGATTAAAAAGTATGATTCTCTAATCAACTTGGAAAATGACGTCATCGAAAAGGAGATCATTTCTGTTGTTGTCGAAATTATTGAAAAGAAAATCCCAAGGACAAATATAATCCCCGAGCGGACGCGCATGATCAATGTGATTGGCCCAACAGGCGTAGGGAAAACCACTTCCATCGCCAAACTAGCTACCGAACAAGTGTTAAAACAAAAACGCAAAGTTGCTATGATTACGACTGACGTCTATCGGATTGCAGCTGTTGAACAATTAAAAACGTATGCTGGGATCTTGAATGTGCCGATAGAAGTCGTTCGTACTAGAGATGAACTAGAACAGGCACTTACTAAACTGGAACACTACGACCTTATCTATATGGACACAACGGGGCGTAATTATAAAGAAGCAAAATACCGGGAAGCTATAAACGAATTTTTAAGTCATCCTCATGAGAGTGATAATTATTTGGTTTTAAGCTTGACTACGAAGTTTGAAGATATGGAAGTATTATTGAACGAGTTTTTAGATAGTCCTATCAAAAAACTCATCCTAACAAAATTTGATGAAACAACCAGCTATGGTGCAATTCTTAATATTGCATATAAATATCCATTTCAATTAGCGTATATCACCAATGGACAAAGTGTTCCAGAAGATATTACCACGATTGATGCGACACTGCTTGCAAGATGTTTATTAGGAGTGGAAAAAGAAAATGGATCAAGCACAAAGTCTACGGGAATATATGCAACGATTTAATGTTCAGCAGGAAAAACATACCTCTCGGATGATTACGATCACGAGTGGAAAAGGCGGGGTTGGTAAATCAAATTTCACTCTCAATTTCGCCTTAGCATTACAAGCTGTCGGTAAAAAAGTCGTAATCTTGGATTTAGATTTATCAACAGCAAATATAAATATTCTTATGGGGATAAT
>JAIMAD010000096.1 GCA_023512145.1 Bacillus sp. (in: firmicutes)
GGTATGAGAAGCATTTCTTCATTTCGCATTTTTTTACCTCCAAATTTCTTTACTAAAATAACCATCCTTTAATAATTAGACTTCGATATAAAATTACAAAATCCTCCTTTTCTAAAAATATAGATGACTTAGGATGTTCTATAAGATTTCGGATGTGACAATGAGATGTGGTGTATCAGGATATATATATATAAGGAATAGGACAATATTTAATGAAATAGGTAAATGGGAATATAATAAAGGAAAGTATATCTTTGATTCGTAAGCAAAGAAAAATAATAGGAATATAATCAAATGCAGAAAGGAAATGGATATTTGTCCTTGTAGTTCATGGCACCAAATAATGAGCGTCAATAAGGAAAATTATTTATTAATGAAATATACTATAGATGAAAGGACGTGTTGATGGTGAAAAAAGGTTTACTCGTAATTGGAATTATTGTAGCCGTGATTGTTATTTTTGGCTTGATGTTAATGTCCAGCTATAATGCATTTGTTAATTTAGAAGAAGATGTGGATCAGTCCTATGCTCAAATTGAAAATCAACTGCAAAGGAGGTTGGATTTAATCCCAAACCTTGTGAGTACCGTTAAGGGATATGCTTCGCATGAAGAAGAAGTGATTACTTCCATCTCGGATGCCCGTGCACGACTTGCTGGTGCAAACACTCCACAGGAAGAAGCAACAGCCAACTCCGAATTATCAGGTGCTTTAAGTCGCTTGCTCGTTGTCGTTGAAAATTATCCTGATCTTAAAGCAGATAGACAATTTTCCCAATTAATGGATGAACTATCTGGAACAGAAAATCGAATTTCCATTGCTCGTAAAGATTATAATGAACAGGTTGCGATTTTTAATAAAAAAGTAAAGAGATTCCCAGGAGCGATTATCGCAGGAATTACTGGATTTGATGAAAAAGAATATTTTGAAGCAGACCCTAAAGCCTCTGAGGCTCCAAAGGTGGACTTTGAGGGCAATGAATAATGAAAGCGAAATGGGTCTTCAGCCATCTTTTGGTGTTTTTCGCCTTTTTTCTGTGTGCAGGAAATGCACTTGCTGAGGATGTCAAAGTTCCTGCACCAATTGGCGACATTTATGTCCAAGATCATGCCAATATTTTAAACGAAGCAGAAAAAGCTGAATTAAGAAGTTTAGGTCGAACAATTGAAGAACAAACGACGGCGCAAATTGCGGTTCTGACAATTGAAACAATAGGAGATAGAACGATAGAAGAGTTTGCGAATGAAGCATTTCGCCAATACGGCATCGGAAATAAAGAGCAGGATAACGGCGTATTGATTGTTTTATCGATGAAGGAACGCAAAGTCAGGATTGAAGTTGGCTATGGGCTTGAAGGTAGACTTCCAGACGGAAAAACTGGGCGGATTCTTGATGAAAATGCGCTCCCATACTTAACAAATGAACAACCAAGTGAGGCAATAAAGGAAACCTATAAAGTCCTAGCCACAGAAGTTCTCGCCGAATATGGCGAGGGGGAAAAGCAGACAAACACGGCAACACCAACAGAAGAAAAGGGAATTGGTATGCCAGCGTGGTTGATTTTCATTATTGTTATTGTTGTGGTGTTTCTTGATTTTAAATTTTTCGGGGGTACGCTAACCTACCTACTTCTTGCGATATTGTCCCGCAGAGGCGGAGGCGGTGGGGGTGGTTCCCGCGGAGGCGGAGGCGGTTCTTCAGGAGGCGGCGGTGCAGGACGAGGGTGGTAAACCATTCACTTGCATGCCCAAAGAGAATTAAGTCGAAGCAAAGTTTATTAATAATGTAAAAAAAACTGTTAGGAGTGTGCTCTCTTAACAGTTTTTTTATGCCTTACTACTTCAAATTGTACAATTTCGGTTGGTTACCTCAAGGTCCATCTGTAGTAGTTGCTAATTTTCGAGCCTTCAAAAACTTAACTACATTTAAAACAATGGTTTTTACTACTGCATAAAACGGTACTGCTAGTACCATCCCCAGTATCCCCGCTAGATTTCCAGCAGCGAGCAAGACAATTATGATTGTCGCAGGGTGGGTATCGAGAGATTTTCCAAGTATTAGCGGAGATAAAACATTCCCTTCAACTTGCTGAGCAATGGCGATTACAAGAACAACAAGCAAAGCCTTTGTCGGAGAATCAAATAAAGCAACAATTACGGCGGGAGCACCTCCAATTATTGGTCCAACAAAAGGAATAATATTGGTAAACATTACAATTAAGGCCATAACAAGGGCAAACGGCAAATCAATAATAAGGTAACCGATAAAAGCGAGCGTTCCTACAGCAAGGGATACTAGGACTTGTCCTTGAATATAGGCGGAAAGAGTTTCTCCAGTTTCCTTTAGCATTGTTAACCCTGCACTTCTATATGATACAGGGAGGAATTTAGTTAGTGCTTCCGGGAACTTATGTCCGTCCTTAAACATATAGAATAATAAAAAAGGAGCGGTAACTAGAATGATAGTAATACTTGCAAACACACCGAGAATATTTGTAATACCACCAGTGACCTTGTCAGGAAGTGTATTTGCAAAATCAATTAGTGCTTGTTTACTAGTATCCAGAAAATCATTTTGTTCGTCCATGATCCATTTGAACTCGGAGGATTTTGCAACATTATCAAAAAACAATAATGTTTTGTCCGCATAACCTGGAAGTTCATTGGCAAGGGCAGTAAACTGCTTCGTAGTGGCAGGAACTAAATTACCGACTGCTAGGACAAGAATCCCAATGAACAATACATAGATGATGAGGATTGCAAGAAGTCTTGGCATCTTTTGACGCTGCAGAAAATTAACTATCGGGTTTAGTAGAAAAAATAGGAATCCTGTAATGAGAATTGGGAAAAAAAGAGTGGTGAAAAAGATACCAATCGGCATGAATAAAAATGAAATCTTTGTTGAGATTAATATGATGGATAATATTAAAAGGATTTGAATCAACCAGTATTGAAATTTCTTTTTGGACAATGTATGTACCTCTTTTTCTTTTATTAATTAATGGTAAAAGTATATCAAAATTATGGAATAAAAAACAATCTCTAATGACAATATTAAACAAGGAACATTTTTCATGGTACATTTTCAAAGAAAATAAAAATATCATATGGGAGATTGAACAAAAATACTAATTTTTTTGGATTAAGTTAAGGTTTTATTCTTTTTAGAGGATATGTAAATTTATGGTTTACAAGTTATTCTTAATAGACTTTGTGAAAAAATGAGGGGGGCTTCAAGTTTTTTAGATTTTTGTCGAATGAAAAGAGTCCAGAGTCCTAAATTACACTCTGGACTTTTACTATTGTTTTATCCTTTGAAATTACCTTACAACGATTGGAAAAGTTGTTGTATAATTGTATTACTAGGTAATTTTTACAGAACCCGTGAGAAATATTAATTTAATTTGGGGTGATGCGTTTGAAAAAAATAATTCAAAAGTATTCATTATTATCGTTTTATGTTCTCACATTGATAGTAAGCTTTATCCTGTTGACACTGCATTTCGTGTTTCCGTCTGTTGGATATTTCTCGGTTGCTTTCACACAACTCGCTCCAGCTTCGGCGGTTGTTATTATCACCTTCTTTTTAAAGAATAAAGCGATTGTTAATAAAATAAAAAGCCAATTAGTGTTCCCTTCGGGTAGAATGAATTGGCTCATGCTTGCTTTTTTCGTTCCTGCCTTGTGTATTGTTGCCAGCAGCTTTGTGTTGTCACTTTTAAAAGTTACATATATTCCTTGGAATGGAACTATAATGTTCTACATATTGAATAGTGCTGCAATCCTTGTTGGGTGTAGTGCAGAAGAAATTGGCTGGCGTGGTTTTTTGCTACCACGTCTTCAAGAAAAACACTCACCATTTGTCAGCAGCATCATTGTTGGTGTACTTTGGGGAATTTGGCATTTTAACTTTACAGGTGGCCTACAAGGATTTATTTTCTATACCATTACAATTATTGAAATGTCTGTCTTAATGACGTGGTTGTATAACAAATCAAATGGAAATTTAGTTGTGATGATTTTTTGGCACTTTATCTATAATTTATTTTCACATATATTTTTGTGGGAAAGATTTGCTGTTAATCTCTTTATCGTCGAGAGTATTGTCTTTGGTTTTGTCTGCATTTTAATTGTCATTTCAAATAGAAAAGCTTTATTTAGTTATCAGAGTGTCAGGCACCTAAACATTAGTGAAACTTTTCCCAAACTTTAATTGGTATTGCGAAATATTACAGGTGCACTTTTACAAATTGGCTTCGAATTGATTTATGTTTTGGTGGTGGACTTGGAAGTTTTTCTTATCAATAAATACACTAAAATCATGTGTCAAATGATTGGTGTCAAAAAACTTTGAAGAAAAGGTTCATTGTGTTAAAGTAATTAATGAAATATTCAGTTAATTCATTTATAATATGACTGTATCTGAATATTAGTACAGAAGGAGCTGAGCTGAGCATGGACAGTGTGAGTGTAGAAAATAAAGGGTATTTTGGTGAGTTTGGTGGGAGTTTTGTCCCTAAGGATTTGCAGCAAGTGATGAATGAATTGGAAAAACAATTTTTACGGTATAAGGATGACCGGGTATTCGTTGAGGAATTCAAGTATTACCTGAAAGAATATGTGGGACGTGAAAACCCGTTAACCCTTGCTGAAAATTTAACTAAGCAAATTGGCGTGGCAAAAATTTACCTTAAACGAGAAGATTTAAACCATACAGGAGCACACAAAATTAATAATGCAATTGGGCAAATTTTATTGGCTAAACGCATGGGTGTGAAGCGAATCATCGCGGAAACGGGTGCTGGTCAGCATGGCGTTGCTACCGCTACCGCCTGTGCGATGTTTGGGATGGAATGCATTATTTATATGGGTAAGCTGGATATGGAACGACAAGCACTAAACGTCTTTCGAATGGAATTATTAGGGGCTAAAGTTATTCCCGTTGAAAAAGGGCAAGGGCGCTTAAAGGATGCCGTCGATGAAGCCTTGGGTGACTTGGTGCAAAACTTTCAAGATACCTTTTATTTATTAGGTTCTGCAGTGGGACCCCATCCATACCCAACAATGGTTAAACACTTTCAAGCGATTATAAGTGAAGAATCAAAGCGTCAGATTCTAGAAAAGGAAGAAAAACTGCCTACTGCAGTAATTGCCTGTACGGGCGGTGGCAGTAATGCCATTGGGGCGTTTGCCCACTATATTAAGGAAAAGAATGTTCGGTTAATCGGGGTTGAACCTTCTGAAGCTCCAACTATGACTGAAGGTGTCCCTGCAGTAATTCATGGATTTAGATGTCTAACATTACTAGATGAATTGGGTGACCCTAAACCTACTTACTCGATTGCGGCCGGACTAGATTACCCAGGTGTTGGTCCAGAGCATAGCTTTTTGAAAACAAGTGGGCGAGCCGAGTATGTAACAGTAACTGGACAAGAAGCATTAGAGGCTTTTCAAGTGCTGAGCAAGTCAGAAGGGATAATCCCAGCGCTCGAGAGTGCCCATGCGGTTGCATATGCCATAAAGCTAGCAAAAGAATTATCTGTTGAGGATGTGTTAATTGTGAACCTTTCAGGTCGCGGCGATAAAGATGTGGAACAGGTTTTTAATATGTTGAAAAAGTAATAGCGTCATAAAGGACGAGTCGATAACCGGCTCGTCCTTTTATCATCTGTCAATGTGTTTTTCTAGGTCGGTTCGAGTAAATAGAGCTTTACTAAAAGAAATCGAACATTTTGGGAAATCGGATAAACGTACTTGAAAATTGTGGATAAGAGTGAGATGGTTGAAGAAATAAATTGGTTCCAAAAATAATTCAAAATGGAGACGAGGAAATGTTTAAGAAAAAAATCCGCCATATTCAACGCTACCATGACATCGTTTATGCATTTACCCGTTATGGTTTTGGTTTTGTCATGAAAGAATTGGGGCTTCTTGATCTTCTATCTGTCCCAAGAAGGTTATTTGTTGAAGGAAATAAAACACTACATAGCAAAACAACAGGTGAACGAATAAGGTTGTTTTTAGAGGATCTTGGACCAACTTTTATAAAAATTGGTCAGATTGCCAGTACTAGACCTGACATCATTCCGGCTGAAATTGTTCATGAACTTGTCAAGCTCCAGGACCAAGTTCCACCATTTTCATTTGAAGAAGTGAAACGAATAGTAGAACAGGAATTTGTAGAGCCGATGGAGAACTTATATGCGGAGTTTAGCGAAACCCCCTTAGCGGGAGCGTCAATTGGACAAGTTCATTACGCGGTATTGCTAACAGGAGAGCGAGTTGCCGTTAAAATCCAACGTCCCCGTATAAACGAAGTGATTGAAACGGACTTAGAGATTCTTCAGGATTTAGCTAGATTAGCGGAAAGTCGATTAGACTGGGCAGAAAGATATCAGATTCGAGACATCGTCGAAGAACTTAGAAAGTCCCTTAGGATGGAACTGGATTATGTGAGTGAAGGTCGAAACTCTGAGAAGATTGCTAAACAGTTTAAAAACAACCCTAAAATAGTAATTCCAAAGATATATTGGGAAAATACCACTTCGAAAGTGTTGACGATGGAGTTTATCGAAGGTATAAAATTAAATGAAGCGAGCATGCTTCATCAAGCAGGATATGAAAGCAAAGTCCTTGCTGAAAGGGTAGTGAATGCTATTTTTCAGCAAATATTGGTAGAAGGCTTTTTTCATGGCGATCCCCATCCGGGGAATATCTTAGCATTGCCAGGTGAAGTTATTGCTTTTATGGATTTTGGAATCGTCGGTCGGTTAACATCAGAAATGAAAACGCATATTGCTTCTTTTGTGATTGCGATGATGAACCAAAGTACTGATGAAGTGGTCAGAACGATTTCGAACATGGGTTTAGTACCAGACGATGTCAATCCTGTAAAGTTAAGAGTAGATGTCGACGAGCTTCGGGTAAAGTATAGTAACGTTCCCTTTAGTCAAATGAGCCTTGCCGATGCTATTAATGATTTGTTTTCTGTCGCTTTCCGGCACAGAATACAGATGCCTACGGATTTGACGATATTAGGAAAAACGTTACTAACAATGGAAGGTGTTGTCGAAAAACTGGATCCCGAGTTAAGTATTATTAAAATTGCTGAACCTTTTGGAAGAAAGTTAGTCTTGGATCGTTTGAACCCTAAAAATGTCGCAGGAAAGGTTTGGAGTCACTTTTTTGAATATGGTGAATTACTCAATGACTTACCAAAAACCGTCAAAGACTTCACTTCGGTTATGAAAAAAGGAAAGATAAAAATTGAAATTACAACACCAGAGCTTGATTCACTTTTAACAAAGTTAAATCGAATTAGTAACCGCTTATCGTTTAGTATTGTCTTATTGTCCTTTAGCATCATCATGGTCGGAGTGATCATAGGCGCTTCATTATCAGGACATACATCTGTGTTGCTATCGAAAATTCCTGCTATTGAAATCGGCTTTGCAATCGCTACCACCATGTTTCTTTGGCTCTTATATTCCATTTTTAAATCGGGGAGATTTTGATTAGGAATAAAATTATATAAAACTCATCGTTTTTAATGAGTTTTTTGGTTTAGACGGTTTATGGTGAAAAAAGTAATCGACAAAGAGGAAGAGTCGACATAAAGGACACCTTTCTCGTATTACTTTTAGATGATAACTAGTCCTAACTCAATCAAAAAAATGTTAATTTTTTGAAAATTTTTAGTTGTTCTAATAATCTTCACACTTCTAATTACTTGCAGTAATGATCAATATTCTTTTGTGATAAGATAGATTCTGAGAATTACTTTTTCTATATAATGATAGGATGTGTCATCAATTTTGATAAATCAAGAGGTAACGGGTAAACGAATTATCATTACAGGAGCAAACAGTGGTATCGGCCTTGGTGCCGCAAAAGCCTTTAGTAAAAACGGGGCTAAAGTTATTTTAGCTGTCCGTAACGAACAAAAAGGCTTTGAAGCAGCAAAGGTAATTTTAAAAGAAAATCCACAAGCATTAGTTGAGGTATTGAAGCTTGACCTCGCTGATTTAGCAAGTGTTAGAGATTTTGCAGAAAACTTTATGAATCGGTTTGATTCTCTAGATATTTTAATAAATAATGCTGGTGTGATGCTGCCACCCTACCAACTAACAAAAGATGGCTTTGAAATGCAATTCGGAAGTAATCATTTAGGGCATTTTGCACTTACGGGATTATTGTTACCACTGCTTAAGAAAACAGCTAATTCACGAGTCGTCTCACTTAGTAGTATTGCTCACAAGGGTGCGTCGATTTTCTTTGATAATCTTGATGGTTCTAAAGGCTATAAGGGCATGAGGTTTTATGGACAAAGCAAGCTAGCCACGTTATTATTCGCCAAGGAATTTGACCAAAGACTAAAACAGCATGGACTTTCAACAATTAGTCTTGCAAGCCATCCAGGTCTTTCTTCGACAAACTTGTTTAAATTTGGAAAAAAAGGCACAAATACCTTTATAAAAGCCATCATGCCAGTGTTTTTCCAATCCGCTGAGATGGGATCCCTACCTACTATTTATGCTGCAACAGAGAATGGGTTAAAGGGTGGAGAATATATTGGCCCGCGTGGAATAGGAGGCATAAAAGGTAAACCCGCCATTGAAATACCTAGAGCACGTGTGTATCATGCTGAAACCATGAAAAGACTTTGGGAAGTATCAGAAAAGTTAACCGGAGTCACCTACGATTTCTCTTTGCCGAAGACATCAATTCTTGGTGCCTAACACCAGAATTGTCACTAAAATAGTACTTCATTCAATAGAACTGCCAGTAACAAATTCACTCCTTGTAACGAGGGTACTGAAAAATTCCTCCTAATTAATGTAAAAATGGTGTAATACCTCATATTCTGAGGGAATTATACCTTTTTAATTTAGGCTGTATAAAAACCTATATTGATTGGAGCGGAAATCAATACCCAAGTTCATCACAGCCTATATTTAAGGAACTTTTTCAGTGCCTCTTTGTTACTGGGGGTTCTTTTTTATTTCATTAAAGAAAGATAGTGATTTTTTCTGAGACTGAAGAATACATTTAAGCATACATAAGAAAGTAATTTGAACAAAAGGGGAGCAATATGGATCGGACAAGGTTTAAATATTATATAAACAATAGTAGATCAGACGGTATGTCTTTGTATAAGCGTATTTTTTTTATTTTTCTTGGTGCATCATTAGTCGCCCTATCTTTGCAATTAATATTGGTGAAAAATCATGTTATTGATGGTGGAATCATTGGAATAAGTATCATTTTTTCATATATTACTGACGAGGAAGTGGGGCTTTTTTTATTGATATTGAATACTCCTTTTTTCTTAATTGCTTATTCTTACCTAGGAAGAAGATTTCTGATGCTAAGTCTTTTTGCCATCCTAGTTTTATCACTGGGGACGTTCTTACTTGAACCGGTTCCTGTCTTAACCCATAGCCCAATCTTAGTGATTATCCTTGGTGGAATTAGTTTGGGTTTGGGGGTTGGAATGACAATTCGCTATGGCGGCTGTTTAGATGGGACAGAGGTGTTGGCTATCTTGTTTAGTAAACGTACTCCTTTTTCAATTGGCCAATTTATTCTATTATTTAATCTATTCATTTTTTGGAGTTCGATTTTTATTTTTGGCATACATGAGGCAATGTACTCATTAGCAACCTTTCTTGTGGCCTATAAGACTATTGATTTCTCAATCAAAGTTGGATAACTGAAAGGCCATTAGAACTTATTTCTATTCTTATTTTAAAAAAGGGGAGTTTGCTTTACTTGTTCACAAAACTTTCGCATCTTTTGTTAAAAATTTGTGAACACCTAACCATTTTTTTTACAATATTCGACATTTTTCTAAGCCTGGCGGTTTAAGTTACGTAGAAAAAGAGTGGAAACTGTTTTGATTTTGTTAAAAATTATCGGGTATTTGTGGAAATATGTCGAGAATGGTTCATTTACAAATGTCTCGTTTAAACCAATAATTTAAATTGTATTGAATATTCCATTTTTCCGAAATTGAGAATCGGATGATGAGATATTCAACAAAATTAATTTATTGCTTGAGGAGGCATATACAAATGGTTTATCAGGAAAAGCCTTGGTTAAAGTTATACGATCCGAGAATTGAATATGATGTGACTGTAGAAGACCATTCTTTATATGATTTTTTAAAGCGTTCCGTTGGCCTATACACCGAGAGACCTGCACTTACATTTTCCGGAAAGACATTAAGTTTTACGGAGTTAAAAATAACAATCGACCGTTTAGCAACAGCACTACATAAAGAGGGGTTTAAAAAAGGTGATCGATTGGCAATCATGCTCCCCAATACCCCACACTACTTTTTCTCCTTATTTAGTACGTTTTGTTTAGGTGGAATTGTAGTTCAAGTGAATCCAATGTATGTAGAAAGAGAAATTGAATATGTTTTAAATGATTCTGGTGCTGAATACATGGTTGTTCTAGAAGCGCTCTATCCTAGGGTTAAAAAAGTACAGGCAAACACCTCGTTAAAAAAGGTATTGGTTGTCAGCTTAGGTGGAACAAGAATGGACCTTTCCGAAGGTGATCACTATCTTGACGAATTCCTGTCAGATGTGGTAAATCTCCCTGTGGTAGAGATCGATCGCCATGAGGATGTAGCCATCTTACAATATACTGGGGGAACGACCGGTGCTGCCAAAGGTGTTATGCTCACCCATTACAATCTTCTAGCCAATCTCAACCAGGTATCAGATTTTATTTACAATGCTTATGATCATCTCCCTGTGTCATTTAAGTTACTAACTGTTCTACCGATGTTCCACGTTTATGGGCTATCGAGTTTGGCACTTACCGGAATTAGGGAAGGGGCTAATCAGATTATATTACCTCGGTTTGATGTACAGGAAGTAATCGATACACTTAAATATGAAAAGCCATTTCTTATGGCAGCCGTTCCAACGATGTACTTCGCCCTAAATAGTCATCCTGAATTAGCGGAGTGCGGACTCGATGAAATGTATTTCATCGGCAGTGGTGGTGCCCCATTACCTGTGGAACAGGTGAAAACTTTCGAAAAAATAACAGGTGCAACACTACGGGATGGATATGGTCTCTCTGAGGCATCGCCTTCGGTTATTTGTAGCCCTCCATTCATTCCTATGAAATATGGTAGTATTGGCATACCATTCCAAAGTACTGTCGTAAGAGTTGTTCGTAAAACAGAAGATGGCATTATTGATGTACCTGTGGGTGAAGCAGGGGAATTAATCGTCAAAGGTCCTCAAGTTATGAAAGGATACTGGAACCGTCCTGAGGATACTGCTGAGGTAATAAAGGATGGCTGGCTGTTTACGGGCGATATCGGTAAAATGGATGAAGAAGGCTATTTTTATATCATTGATCGAGAAAAAGATATGATAATTGCGAGCGGTTACAATGTCTATCCTCGTGAGGTAGAGGATGTCATTTATCAGCTTAAGGGGGTCGAAGAGGTAATCGTTATTGGCGTATGTGATGCCTACCGAGGGGAAACAGTAAAGGCATTTGTCAAATTGATAGAAGGGCATAACCTAGTAGTAGAGGAAATAATGCAGTTTGCTAGGGCTAACCTTGCTCCTTATAAGGCGCCAAAAGTAATTGAAATCCTTGCAGAGTTGCCAAAATCATCTGTAGGGAAATTACTAAGAAGAGTGCTCCGTGATGAAGAACTTTCGAAAGTAAAAGCTTAATAGAGAGAAGGATTATCCTAATGAATATAAAAGACTTATTTAGCTTACAGGGGAAAACGGCGATTGTAACTGGTGGAGGAAGAGGCTTAGGTGCGCAAATCGCGGTAGCATTTGCAGAGGCTGGAGCAAATGTGGTCGTTTGCTCAAGAAATTTGGATGCTTGTCAGCAATTAACTGAAGGCTTGCAAGAAAAAGGGTTCCGTTCACTCGCTTTAAAATGTGATGTGACCAATCGAGACGACATTGTTC
>JAIMAD010000097.1 GCA_023512145.1 Bacillus sp. (in: firmicutes)
TAAAAACGCTATTCGCTAATTCGCCTCCATTTTTGAGTTTAACACGAATGGATTTCCCTGCCTTCAACTCAGTCAAAACAGGGAATCTTTTTAAAAAGTATTGTTTAGTGTAGTGATCCATTTTTTTATTAATAAACCTATTTCCTATAACAAATAAGACTACACTAATAACCACAGACCATAATCCAACACCACTTAAATAAATGTTCCCAATAAAAATAAGCAGTAGTAGCCAGCTAATTTTGAATAGCCAATAGATAAAGGTCATTCTATTCGTCCTTTCCGAATATCCACTTTTCTTCTATATTCACCGAAATTGATCTATTTTTCAACCTTAGGGCTACATTACCAAAAATAATAAAGGAACCGCTAGAAAAATCGGCTCCTCCACATGCTATTTTATTTTCTGTTGTGAATACAACACTTTAGTGTGATAACACTAGGTCAGTAGCAGCTTCTAATCTGCCATCTTCCATACGGTATACTTTGTCGCAGTATTCGAGCATTCGTTCATCGTGAGTAACCATGATGGCAGCTTTGTTTCTGGCTTTTACTTCTCGGGCAATGAGCTGGACGACTTCATGGGCTCTGCTTGTATCAAGGTTGGCGGTCGGTTCATCGGCAAGAATAATACTAGGATCATTCATAAAAGCCCGGGCAATTGCTGTTCGCTGTCGTTCACCACCCGAAAGATGCTCTGGGAATTTCTTTAGTTTTGGAGAGAGGCCTAGGTCTTCAAGTAACACTTTTGCAAAATCTTTGTCAGCTGGAGTGATACCCCCTGCCATTTTCTTCAGAACTAACAGCTGATCAAGAACAGTTAAATATGGAATCAAATTCGAAGCCTGCAGGATAAAGCCAAGTTCTTCGAGGCGAATCTTGGAAAGAGCCTTTGGTGATAATCCTGCCAATACTGTTCCATTTAGCTTAACTTCCCCCACAGTTGCCTGCAGCAAGGCCCCTGCAATTGATAAAAACGTACTTTTCCCAGATCCCGATGGACCAATGACAGCGATAAACTCACCTGGTTTCACAGACAGAGAGACATTGTCGAGAGCAACGACTTGGTCATCGCCTTCTTTGTACACTTTTGAGACATTTGTTAATTGGATACCAGTCATCTATTCAACCCTCCCAATCGCTTGTAATGGATCAATTTTGGTAATCTTACGGACCGATAATAATGAACTTAAGACGGAAATCACTAGTAAGACGATTGCGTATATAATTACTAGTTTTGTATCTAGCAAGAAAGGCATTCCTTTTGGAAAAATAAGCGCTGTTCCATACGTTAAGAGAATTCCAACGAGGATACTTGTCAGTGCTAAAAGGAAAACTTGTGAAACAATTGCTTTTCCAAGAAAGCTATTACTTGCACCCATTGCCTTCATTATTCCGAATTGGTTTGATTTTTGAAGAGTCAGGACATAAAAGAAAACAGCAAGAACAAAGGCCGATATCGCTAAAAGGAATGCAAGCATCATCGTGATTGTTCCATTTTCTTCTGTATACCCTGGCATTCCTTTTACTGCAGCAGCCCTAGTCACTGTTTCGGTATTTGGAAAAGCTTTATTCAACTCTTCCGCATCGATATTCTCGCCTTGAAGCATGATTCCATTCACAGGGGCTTCAACCCCATTATCCGAACCCGGAGCGGCAAAACGAATCGTGCGCCATTTGTCTAAGGTAGTAAAAATTACGGGTAAATGGTTATATGTCTGGTTTTCTACAAATCCAACAATCTCCATTTTTTCAAGAGAACCCTCAAGAATCAGTGTATCACCGATTTTGAAGCCCTTGTCTTTCAACGTGTCATTGACAATAACTTCTTGAAATTTATCCTTTTCAAGCTGATTTCCTTCAATGGTGCTAGGTTCAAGAAAAGTGCCTGGATTTACTCCTAAAATAGTAATGTCTATTTTTTCTTCCTTTTCCCCAGTCTGTTGTCTTAACACAGTACCCATTTGAGTTCCCATTGGTGCGGCTGCTTTTACATTTAGTTGTTTTGCGAGTTCAGCAACTTTTGATTCTGTCAACATCGACCGACTCATTGAAGCTCTGGAACCCTCTTCAAATGTTACATACTCAGCATTCACATTTTTAATAGCGGCGGCATTCAGTGTTGAAAGTCCATTTCCTAATCCGGATAGTATAAAAACAAGCCAGGCTATTAAAACGGTTATTATTCCAATCATCAGAAAACGAAATTTTCCGTGCTTTAATTCTCTTAAGGCAAGAAACAATCTAATTCACTCCTTTATTATTTTCCAATTATAGTCACACATGACTATTTGTTTAACTAGTATATATTTCATTGCTACAATTAGTCAATCCTGACTAATCAGAAATTGTTTATGTATCAGATTTATGATAAAAAGAGCACCTCTGATACGTAATCTATCGGGTTTACTTCAGAGGTACAAACATTAACCTGGTTGTAGAATTGGTGTGATATATAATGCGAATGCAACTTATAATTTAATATTTTTTGGATACTAAGGAAAAGAAGACGATTCTTATTCAGACAGGTTAAGCTGGAAATCACTTGATCCAAAAACAGCAAAAAAGAAAAATGGCTTGAAGAAAACTTCGAGCCATTCTTTAAGAATAGTTTTCTGAGTGTTTGATTGGTGAATTGTATATGATTAATGGTGAAATTCCTTCTGCGATATATAGTTTTGTACCTTACAAGTGAGCCTGTTATGTGAAATTATAGATCTCCTTCACTTGAAAGATTCACATTATGTTTTTTAATTATTTTTTCAAGAAATGCTATCTCTGCTTCGAGCATGGTTATCTTATGTTCTACAGCTAAATTAACTCCCAGTCTGATCACGTGTACGGGCGTTTTCTTAAAATTACTTAGGACTTCCTTACTTTTAGACAACTTCACTTCTAAAGCTGATAAAGCCTCATCCAGTGCGAGAAGGTCGATAAACATTAGCCCAAGATCGCCATGATAATTAACACTTTCAGCTGAGGATAGGTTGTTAACTAGTAATTCATAAAAATAATTGCTTCCATTTTCATTAATCGAATATACCTTGCGGGGCGGCCTGTTTCCTTCCTTTTCCTTGTGAACATCAATGTAGCCCAGGTTACTTAGCTTATCTAGTGTTGCATAGGCGGTAGGTTTTTTCATATCTGTTAGAGCACTTAAGTTTCTTTCAATAAATTCATTTATTTGATAGCCATGTTGACTTTGACCCATAAGTAAACCAAGCAGGACAAGTGCGCGCTGTTCCATACAAACAAGACCCCCTTTCATAAGTACATTATAGCTAATCATTCTTACGAGTGCTAGAATTTGCCCGGGAGCAATTAATGCAAATTATATGATTATAAAAAAAGAGACATAAATTACTTACTTTAAACCAAGTTTTACAGGTTCTAATTCAAGTGGCATATTCGCGCTTAATGAATCCAAATTCACTCTTACCAGATATTTATCAGAATGAAATTCGTCTTGTTTACTAAGATCAAAAGTGCTTCGGTACCGTAACTTTTCCTTATCTAACACCGTTACTGAATGCCTCATTGCTTCCTCATATACTTCCTTTTCAGACTCTTTCACGAGGGTGACATTAGTTCGGGCAAAGTCCTGAAAGAACATAAACTCCTTGTTTGTTTTCTCTCCATTGTTAACTTGGAAATCTATCGCTAAACTCTTGTCTTTTAAACTGATCTTTTCTATTGTAACCGAAAGATTTTGCCTATCAGACTTTATTTGTTTAGGAGTTTGTTCGTTTAAGGAAACAAATTGATCTGGTTCAGATAATGCTACCATCGGACGTATGTCCAAATAGCTTGTTTTTCCTCTTAATGATTCTGGAATAATGGTTCTCCCTTTTACTATGATTTGATTCCCGACCTTTTTCGTTTCCAAATCAATTCCATCTGATAATAGTTGAATTGGTTTTCCTTGATCATCAAAAACTTCTAACCTGACTTGATCATGTTTTCCTTTACTAGGAAATGTCGCTGTATAGTTAATCGCGGTTGACGCCTTTCCCGTAATAAGCGAATCAAAGTGAATCAAGACATCATCACTGGCACTTTCTTTATCCACTGTGAATGTCTCAAATGCTAACTGCTTAATAGGAACATCAAATTTCCAAGAACCGTCTTTTTCGCCAATACTCTTGAATTCAAGTGGGAAAGTAGTATCTTCCGGCAATGCTAATTTTGGATAATTGAGCTGAATATGCCCAGTATATCCATTATTTATTGGCTCCATGTCGACCAATTCTTTACTATCACTAATGTCTTTATCACCGTCAAAAATTTCATAAATGCCCATCAACCGACCATCATTGTCCGGTGTTACTTTTCCTACCACATCAAACGTAACACCAATAACGGCCCCGTCATAATAAGCACTTGTAATTTTTACATCAATCCCTTTTGAGTTAGCTGTTTCATTTAATTGCGTAATTAACTTTTGTGATGCTAAATTCCGGCCAACTAAGTCGTTAAAATTCACATAAATCTGCCCTACCAAAGGAACATCCGCCATAACTTTTGACATAGAAGGAAAGATCAGACTGGAGGAAATAAACATGATTGCCGCTGCAACGGTCGAAAAAACAAACACTCTCTTTTTCCGAGGATTATCACTGGAATGGGCTCGTTTTACCCCAATCTTAATTGCATTTAAAACATCTTCTTTCGGTACATCAATCTTTTCATAGTGTTCTTGAAATAGTTTCTTCTCCATTGTAGCCAATCCCTCCTAACAGCTTTCTCAATTGATCTTTCCCACGATAAAGATATGTTTTCACGGTATTTTCAGGTATATTCATAACCTTAGCCACTTCGCTAATGGACAGATCCTGGTAATAAAATAGAATCACTGCATTTCGATAGTGGTCATTTAATTTCACTATTGCTCTTGCTAAATCAATAGCTTCATCATGTTTTCCCTTTATTTCCGCTGGTAGTTCAATAATTTTTTCTATTGGTATTTCGTTCTTCTTCTTTTTCAACACATCATAGGCGCAATGAATAAGTATTCTGGTTAGCCAAGTTAAGAAATACCGCTCATTCTTTAATTGTTCTATGGCTAAGAAAGCTTTATATGCAGTCTCTTGAACCACATCCAAGGCATCTTCACGATTGCCAGTATACAGATAGGCCGTGCGATACAAGCGATCACTATGTAAGATTAATAACTCTTCGAATGCTTTTTTATTCCCTTTTATTGCCTTTTTCACTAGACTTAATTCGTTCATTCGTTAACCTCCTATCATACGTTAGAGAAAAATATCCACAAAAAGGTTTCAACTTTTTCCATTAAGATTATCATTTCATAGTTTTATAAGAAGATAAATCATTAGTCCTTTTTCAGATAGGGACTTATTTTGATCAAATAAAAAGGAATAAACTCTAAGTAAAATACCTTTTTGTTTATCCCTAATTATCTAAGTGGTTCCCTTATGACATAGTCACTATTTCAAAAAAAATCAGTACCTTCTATTAGTCCGGCCACATACGAACGAGGTTTTCACTTTCATAAAGTCGTACATAAGTGCCGCTTTTCTTCCCTTTTCCGTTTGTCTATTCTTTTTTATGTCGAGACAATCCATGAATTCGTAATCACATTGACAAGGTGAAATCCCACGGCTAAGGCAGCGATCATGCCGAAAGCAGCAAGCATCCACATCATTTATTGGTGCACCTGGTCCGCTGCAACCTGGTCCACACCATTGATATCCTGGGAAAAGACAAAAAGAAAACGAACTTCTTCTCCTTCTCTTTTGCAAAGTTTTCACCTCCAATACTGCTTCAACTTAATTGACAGTTTAGCTTAATTATCTGTTTCTATTATAAATTATGAAAATCAAATCAAACTGAAATGGCCATTTCCCCATACATGATCATTTAGTTTATTTTCTAAGATTAATATCTCTCTGCAAGGCACAAGATTCCTTTTATTCAAAAAAGATAAGCTTTATTCATAGAATAGGGCTTTGGTGATATTGCTGTTATCCTAAGATATACTCATTATTTCTTCGATAATTTTCTAATTGGTATAATCCATCGCCAATTATAGTCCAGTGGTTCTCGAAAACAAAAAGCCCTATTCGATTGAATAGGGCTCTTACGATACGTGCTGTTAGCTAGGATATGCTCACTTTATTTCTTCCATAATTTTTCGATTGGTATAATCCTTCGTCTACTCTGCTTAATAATGAATCGATGGTGTCACCTTGTTTAGAGTCTGTCACTCCGAAACTTGCTGTTAGCGTTCCCACACCCTGGAAGTCGTGTTCTTCCACCTTTTTTCGTAACTGTTCAGCCAGCTTTACAGCATCCTTACCTCCAACGTCGGAGATAATAATAAACTCTTCCCCGCCCCACCGTCCGAGAAGATTACGTTTGGCCAGGCTCGTCTGGATAAGCTCAGCTAGTTCGATTAAAACGGAGTCGCCTGTCTTATGTCCGTAAAGATCATTGACCTTCTTAAAATAGTCAATATCAAAAAAGATAAGCGAAAAAGACAATTGTATTTTTTGGGAATGCATTACCTTATGTTCGAGCCATTCGTCAATCTGACGGCGATTGGCAATTCCTGTTAATGAATCCAAATAAGCATGTTGTTTTAGCAGGTCTACTTTGGCATACGCCTTAAATATATGCTGGCTGTAATAAATAACAATAATATAGACAAAATTTGCAAAATAAAACTGTAGTATAGAACCAAGCGATTCTGACGATAGCTGTGTAATGTAAATGATGCCGTTTCCAACCGTAACCGCAAATATGGCCACAGAGAAGTGCAGTCCACGTTTTGCCCCTAAGGTTAAAAAAATAAAAATAAAATAAATAGGCATCCAGACAATAAAATCCCCTAACGCCCCACCGATTTCAAGCATGTAATTTTTGATTGTGTCAGAAAAAGTCGTTATATGATAGACACTAAGTAAAACCAAATTGGAGTATTCAACAAATCGTACAAAACGAACCTTATGTAGTAAAATCCAGCTAATTACAAGCCAGAAGATGAGAGTGATATTAACGATAAAATTAAGTGTATTTGTGACTTCTCCCTTTTGTAATAACGCATTTAAAATGAGCGCAACAAAAACCAACGGCACAACACATAGGTATATTACTCTCTTAAGTTCATCTAGTGATGCAAATTGTTTAAACATCGGATGATCATCCCCCAAGCTAATCAAAATTGATTAGTCCCGCCTGAATACTCATAAACGACAACTTTCCTAACATAGCCGCAGATACCTCTAAGGTGGTGATAACCTTATCCGCTCTAGTTTTGCGAGTATATATTTTAATAAATTATCCCTATACCTTTTATTCCAATAGGGAAATTTCTTCTATTTTTATAGGCTAATCTGCCCAGATATTATTATTCCTATTGTAATTGATATTCTTAATTTTTAATATAGCTTTCTCGCAGGATGATTGTAGTATTTTTGTCTATTTTATCTGAATTTGTTACAAGGGAAAAAGGAATCGAGTTATCTTACAGAGAATTATTACTAGTAATAAACTGGAGGTTGAGAGAAATGCAAACACAATATTTATTTAATAGAGTTGGTTGCCATTATATTTCAACGACAAATATCGATGAATCAATAGAATGGTACACAAAAAAACTAGGTCTCAAGTTCATAAATCAGTTTCAAGACCGTGGTTCATTTATGGCTGTGCTTCATTATCCCCACAAAAATGCAATTGCAACGGTATTAATTGAAACGAAGGATCAGCAACCATTAGAAATTATTCGCAATGGGATACTCTTCCCTATTGCCTCATTAGCATGTGAAAACATTGAATATACCCATCGTCAACTAATTGAAAACGAGGTTGCTGTACAAGAGCTAATAACCTTAGGAAATGGAGAAGCCAAATATTTTTATTTCAGGGACAACATGAATAACTTGTTAGAGGCATCCTGGTCGATTTGGGACCAGGTCGATGAATTTACACCTGGTGGATAATGTGGGGATTGAATCTTACCTCCTATGCTAAGATTTTTCTTGAACAATGGAAGCAAAATTAAATAAGCTAGGAGAATTTTTTCTCCTAGCTTAAAATTAATGTACCTTCTTGCATTTAGTATTCCTATTAAGCTTATTATGCAATACTAGAGTGTTTTATCGAAAAATCTCCTGAAGCATCTCATCGTCATCTAAAAATCTTAGTGCTTTCTCCCGATATACCTGGTCATGCAAATATGTGTATCTGTCCGGTTTTACGGTTGGAGCCATTTCGATGGCTTGACGATATTCCTCTTTATTTATGTCTAGCCCTTTTACATAGTCAAAAAAGCCGGTCCTTGTAAAAACTTTCATCATTCGCTCCGCACGATGCTCTTGAACATTTGCCATTATATAGGTCGCGATTCCAACTTGAATTCCGTGCATTTGTGGCTGTTTGGAAATTTTATCAAGTGCGTGGGAAATGAGGTGCTCAGATCCGCTTATTGGCGAACTATTCCCGCTGATGACCGTCGATATCCCGCCAAGCGTAAGCGAGCTGATGAGTTCCTTTAGAAAAATCGGGTCTTTAATGTCATTCATCGGGGTCCGAATAAAGCTATTAACCGCTTTTTTGCTAAGCATGTAGGCGAAATGATCCATACGTGCCACCTCATGTTTCTCCTCAAACTCCCAATCAAAAAGAGCAGTTATATTGGATAGTAAATCGCCAATCCCTGCCAGAATAAAGCGGTTCGGAACATGTTGAATAATATCCAGATCGGCAATAATTCCGTATGGCACCCTGGCAGGAACCGTCGTTTTCTTTTTGTTAACAATGAGGGAGCAATTGCTACTAGCAAAACCATCATTGGATGCAGACGTTGGAATGCTAAGGAATGGACTCCTTCGTGAAAAAGCAATATATTTTCCATAATCGATCACTGTCCCACCGCCCATAGCAATGACAGCATCGTAGTGATCCATCTCAAAAGCTCTTTTGATCAGATCTTGAATGTTTAAGTCAGGGGGCATAAGGAGTGCTGTTATTTTGGTGTTTCCAATCGATTCTAGGATAGCTTGCCTATATGTTTGATATGTAAAGTCATCAAACAAGAAAACGGCATTCGCGAAGCCATGTTGCTTCAATATCCGATCAAGGCTAAAAACTGATCCTTTGCCAATTTCTAAAATAGCGGGAATTGGAATACTTGTCACTGGCGTCATCACTTTAGAATTACCCCTTTTTCAACCAAATAGATTTCCACCTCTTTAAAATCCTCAACAGGCACAAACGGCACTTTTTTTTCACGCAGCATATCCTGTAAACCATTTTTTGCAAACGTAAGATCTGCGTGGAGGGCGGGGTGAGAATCCGGTTCACTATCCCCGATAAAATAAACGGTTTCATACTCTTCCTTCAATTTCCGAATCACTTTCGATTTATCAATTCCGTATCGCTCCGAATAATGCCAGTCGTTTTTATCAATGTTCATATGGACATTTTTCTCGTGGTAGTACCCATCATTTGAAAAAACCTTTACATTTTCCACACCGTATTTTTTTAAAATATGATTAATATAATAGTCCGTTCCAGCACTTAATATATAGAAATCAGCTCCACTCTCTTGAACCTTTTTAATAAACCCAGGCACATACTCATCGATTGGAATCAATAGTGTATCTTCAATAATTTTTTCTTCGTCTTGATTAATCGATTTAAAAACCGTTGCCAAAAAATCAATGTCCTTAATGTCGCCTGCTTTCCATTTTTTAAAAAGCTTTCGGCCTTCCGGAAAGTATTTATCCATCATTACGATATAGAAGTCCTCTTTCGAAATTGTCCCATCAAAGTCTGAAACAAATGCCCACTTTTTCACTAGTATCCCTCCATACCAATTTTAGTTCCTATGTATTTTACCTAAGGTATCATAAAAAGTTGACTCTCACAAATAACCGGACTACGGTCCCACTCCTCAATGGAGTCTTGGACACCTTTGCCAATTAGGGTGCTTAGTGTAAAAGTGCAAGCTTTCTTCCAACTGTCGATCACTAACAATCGCTTTTTGTGACCTTAAAGATGATAGAACAGAGAAAATGGTTGTGACTAAGTATCCCTTTAGGGAGAAATTATCTAAAAGGAAACCTTTTCATAAATAATCGATTTGGTGACTCATTATATTCCCAAAGACCATAGGAAAAATAACATGACTAGAACTTAAAAATCTTTTCTAATGCTTTCATTGACTCTGGACTGCATATCTTTAAAAAGTGATTCTTAAGCTCTTTTTTTGCGTCTTCCGATTCACCACAAATTTGATCAAGGTGATTGTTTTTTGCCCAGTACTCCATCGTTTCAAAGGACGTACTACTCCAACCATTCTTCTCGCCCATTCCGTTTGTTTTCTCCTTCGTACCAGAAACAACAATATCCATGGACCCCTGTAATTCTACTAATCCGTTATCAAAGACCTTTTTCTTTTCTTTGTCTTTCATTCCTGCTTTGGCTCTTAAAAGTCTAGTGTCAATCCCTTCTTCCTCACTAATCAGGGTAAATAATTCTAACGCTGCTCCTGACACCAGACCATCCTCATATCGTTTTTTCAAAGAATGCTTAGATCCCTTTATCGCCCTTATTAATGGAAGGAGTTCACGGGAGATTAGCAGAGATTTTTTCTTAAAAAATTTTCCGTAAGCTGCTACTCCATCAACTGGAAATTTAGCACGCCACAGCCATGGGTCAAATTCCGTACCAGAATGCCAATGCTCTTTAGAAGTAATGTTATCAAGTGATGGGTAATCAGAGATTAGCGATGCTAGTGGAAGTAAACCAACTTCATTTATGACTTCGATTGCTTCTTCGTATGTACTTATCATATATTCCTTCATGACACATCAGCTCCCATTAGTACCGATTTTTTAAAAAGTCCAGATTTCAATTTCGTTATTTTATAAGGAGTACCTACCCCTTTTAAGTAGTCATTTGTCACCCACCTTCTATACAAGTTGTAGACGAACTTCCAACAATAGCATTCAATTCTTTCAGAAGTAATGTAAGCTGTTGGTCTTCTACCAATGTTTCTAAGGATTGTTTTATTATTGGAATAGTATTTTTAGTGAAAATGTCTGCCGTAGCTGCCCATACTTCAACAATCGCTTCTGATGACATATTTGCTTGTATGACCATGTCCGCATCTCCTTTTACATTATTTTATCATTTCTTTATTCAATTAAGGAAGGTACCCTCTAGCTTTAGAAGATTGTATAAATATTACAGTAGTAGTTAATTTACTTCTAATTGAATGTATTTGCGTTTACCAACTTGAATGATAAGTTTGTCAATAATAGTTACTTGTAACTGTAGTTCATTTACCTTAACCTCGTTAATTCTAATCCCGCCATTTTGAATCATCTTCCGAGCTTCAGTTTTTGATTTTTGTAATTTTAAGTCAACCAATAAATCAACGATTGATACTATCTTTTCCCCTTGCCACTTAACAACGGGTATATCATTGGGCAGTGAGCCTCTTTGAAATACTGCTTTAAAAGTTGCTTCTGCTTTCTCAGACTCTAAAACAGTATGAAAGATCCTAACAATCGTTTTGGCTAAGAACATTTTAGCATCTTTAGGATGAAGTTTTCCTTGTCTGAGGTCCTCCTTTATTTGATTCTTTTGGGTCACTGGTAAATCTGTAACAAGATCAAAATACTTTGAAAT
>JAIMAD010000098.1 GCA_023512145.1 Bacillus sp. (in: firmicutes)
GGCTAGAACATGAATCATTCAAATCACACGCAGCGCATTTTCCCTTTTTCGATTTATTTATAAACCTCACTAAAGCCCAGCTTGCATATCCAAAAATAGCTACACCTATCACAATACTGGCAAACATTTACTCCACCTCTTTTCAAATTACACAAGTCCAATTAGCTTCCCACCTTGATAGATGACCAAGGATAATATATAGGCAAGCACAAATGCATAAACCATTGAAAATGCTGTCCACTTTTTAGAGTTTGTTTCTTTATATATTGTTGCTACAGTTGCTAAGCATGGAATATACAACAAAATGAAAACCATGAAACTATAGGCAGCCAGCGGCGTAAAATATTCAGCCAATAACCCCTGTAAGTTAGCCTCAGTAGGAACAAAATAAATAATAGCCATTGTTGAAATAATTGCTTCTTTTGCAAGGAATCCGGTAATTAACGCAGCAGCTGCTTGCCATGTACCAAAGCCAATTGGTTCTAAAATTGGCGCAATTACATTTCCAATCGCTGCTAAAAAGCTGTGATCCATATCCACATTTAAACCATTAGGGCCCATGTATGATAGAAGCCAGATAAAGACAGAACCTGCAAAAATAAATGTACCAGCCTTTCTTACGAAGCCTTTGGCTTTATCCCATGTACTTCTCCACAGTGATTGAATCTGGGGAAGCCGGTATGGCGGTAGCTCAATAACAAATAATGAGGTTTCTGATTTTAGAATGGTTGAAGAAAAAATCTTTGCCAGGATTAACGCAACAACGATACCAAGCACATAAAGGCTAAGGACGATCAATGCCTTATTGCTTGCAAAAAACGCTCCTACAAACAAAGCATATATCGGCAACCGTGCTGAACAGGACATTAACGGCGTTAGAAGAATTGTTAACAGTCTCTCCCGCGGTGCTTCAATTGTCCTTGCTGCCATGATTCCGGGAACATTACAACCAAAGCCAATCATCATCGGAATAAACGCTTTACCATTCAATCCAACCGATTCCATGATTCGGTCCATTACTAAGGCCACACGTGCCATATAACCGGAATCCTCTAATAAAGAAATAAAGAAGAAAAGAATAAAAATTTGCGGTACAAACACGAGCACCCCGCCAACCCCTGCAACTAATCCTTCAATAATCAAGGCATGGATAAAATCTGATGCATTAATTGCTGATAATACGCTTTCAAATCCAACCGTAATTGGACCTGTTAAAAAGGCACTTAAGACATCCGACAAGGGAGAGCCCAGCCAATCAAATGTCAGCATAAACATAAAATACATAAGCAGCAAGAAAATTGGCATTCCCATAAAGCGATTGGTGACGATGCTATCAATCTTTTCAGATAGTGGGATGTCAAAGTTGCTCTTTCTTGAAACATCAGCCATAATTTTCTCAATAACTTCTTTTCTTTTCTGAAAAATATAGTTTGCTAATGATTTGCTTTCATATTGTTTCTGTAATTGCGACTCCAAGTTTGTACTGATAGTATTTAATTTTTGTGGATCTGCAAGTTTGTTTAAATAATTTTTTACGTATTCATTTCCTTCAAAATATTGAATCGCAAGAAAGCGTACAGAATGTGTGGTTTTTCCGATTATTTCTCCAGTCAATGCTGTTATTGCTTCCTCGAATTCTTTCCCATAATAGACAAGGTTCTTTTTGATTGGCTGAATTGATTTTGTAGAAATAACATCTACTAGTTTGTCGCAACCTTTCCCACTTCTTGCCACAACTGGGACAACAGGTACGCCAAGAACTTCCGATAACTTCGGAGCATCTATTTGAATCCCGCGCATATTAGCCACATCAACCATATTTAATCCGATCAAGGTTGGCTTTTCAAATTCAAGTAATTGGAGCGTTAGTTGTAAATTTCGTTCCAATTGCGAAGCATCCATTATATTTAGCAAGTGGTCAACGGAGTCATTTAAAAAGAATGAAGTGACAATACCTTCATCCTTTGATAAAGGATTAAGCGTGTACACACCTGGTAAATCTATTAATCGTCCAAGCTTATTTTTAAAAACACCAACTTTCTTTTCAACTGTTACACCACTCCAGTTACCTACATACTCATAAGAACCTGTTAAATTATTAAACAACGAAGTTTTTCCAGTATTGGGGTTTCCAATCAGAGCAATTTCCATTATATTCTCTCCACTTCAATTTGAACTGCTTCTTTGCGACGAATTCCCACACATTGTCCACAGGATTCAATCATAACGGGTCCACCAAATGGCATCACGCATTTCACACACACTTCGGATCCTTCTGTTATCCCTAAGTCTAGTAATCGTCTTTGAACAAGGCGACCAACCTGTGAAATGTCAATAATTTTTCCCTTTTCGCCTGCTTTTAACAAACCAAACATATCTATCACCCTATCATAGTTAATTGAGAATGATTATCTTTCTTCATTGTAATATTAACACTTATTTCAAGTAATAATCCTAGTAAATTTGTCGAAAATTTGAATTAAATTCAAAAAAAAAGGAAAAGACATGATTCTTTTCCTTTTTTCATTGTTTATTGATTTTTCTGTAATAACATTCTCTTTGGTGCCGCATTTATAACAAGAATAATAACGATTGCACTGACTATGAAACTTGGAAGCATATATGTACCATTATATAGAAGGGAATAAATTGCGACTGGCTGTCCTGGAGGTGCATACTCTCCGAAAAATACCGCTCCAGCGATAGTATGACAAAGATAGCGAAGAAAACTTCCTAAAAATGCTCCAAGGACAACATATATCATCCATTTACTCTTTTCCTGTTTATTTAGGGAATCTCTCACTAAGGTTGCAAAAGCACCAGCTAACCCCACTACTGAAAAGGCTACAAAATAATCAATAAACCCCTGAAGGAGTGTATAGATTTGTGAGAATCCCAAAATAAATTGCAATAAGCCTAATAAAAAGCCAGTTAATACACCACCCTTTATCCCCCAGCGGTAGGCCATTAAGAAAACCGGAACCATTGCAATTGAAATAGACCCTCCTTGCGGCCATATTTTTAAAGATATTATTCCTGCTGCAAAATCCAACAAAAACGCTAGTGCTGAAAATACAGCAACCTCTGCAATAAATAATGTGTTACTCCGCTTTTTGTTCATTGTTGTTTTCCCCCTTATTCTGAAAAAAATAAACAAAAAAAGCAATACAAGACGTTTAGGAATGTCTGCATTGCTTTAATTTCTGGCAAACCACATCCCTACGCTAGTACTAACTAACAGGTTCATGGGGTCAGAACACACGTTCACTCTCAGCTACCTAAAGTAGCCCCCCCTGTGGAAATATTCAATTATATTCATTTATCAAACATACTATTGTTTTATTGCTTTTACAAGAAAAATCAATTCACTATCTTTCAAATGGGTGAATTAACCATTATTCGAAAAAAGTGTGGCAAATTCATTAAGTTATTTAAGAGGATTGTGATATTTATTTTATTATAAAAAAGGACTTACCCTTTACTAAGCGAATTAACAAAGTAATGAGGAATAGGAATATTATAGGAGGAACCCGCATGTTTACCGGAGAACAAACAGATTTAATTGCCTTTTTTAATCAAAATAAAGAAAAATTGTTACACGAATGGGAAAATACTATTGTTTTTACTCATGAAGCCCCTAATAAAGTGGATATACGTGAAGACGGGGAAGCTCTAATGAGTATTTTACTTAATATGGATAGGATGACTAAACAGGAGCTTTTAGATGTGATTAAAAAACTTGCGATAGAAGTGTCAGAAGAAAGAGTCATCAAAGATATTAACTTGGGTGATTTTGTTTATAATGTCAATCTTGGTAGAACTATTTTATACGGTTATTTAAGTAAAACAGAGCTTTCATGGTCTTGTATTCAAGAAGCAATGAAAATGATCAATTTTTGCTTTGATGAATTTTTATTTTTTGCTGTTACACATTATTCAGAAGCAAAAAACAAAATCATTAAAGAAAAAACAATGTTCATCGACTCTACCCATCAAGACCGGCTGACACTCCTTGGACAGATGACCTCAAGTTTTATTCATGAATTTAGAAACCCACTCACCTCGGTGCAAGGATTTGTTCAATTACTAAAGGGTGATTATCCAGAGATGAAATATTTAGATATTATTTCTAGTGAGTTAGATCAACTTAATTTTCGAATATCACAATTCTTACTTTTATCAAAAAAAGAATTGATTGGGAAAGAAAAAGTTTATTACAAGCTAAATAAGTTAATTGATGAGGTATTAAATTTTCTTTATCCAAGTATTCTCGACAGTAAAGTAAAAATAAATATAGACTTATGCGAGGACATTACCCTAAATGGTTATGCAGATGAAATCAGACAGGTTTTAATTAATATCATTTTTAACGCAATTGATGTTCTGAAACATTATGATATTCCTAATCCAATAATTGAGATATATAGCTGTTTAAACAATACTCAGGAAATCACCATTAATATCTCAAATAACGGGCCAGTAATTCCCCTTGAATTACAAAAAACAATATTTGAGCCTTTTTTCACGACCAAAAAACTAGGTACTGGACTTGGCTTGTTTGTATGTAAAGAAATCATTGAAAAACATAAAGGATCATTACTCTGTGATTCCACTCCTGACAAAACTACATTTTCTATTTTCTTACCTATCGCGGGAAATCGCTAACGATAATAATCAATCTATTAGCTAGCCTCCACTTCCCAATCCCACTTTAACTTAAGCGGGATTTTTTTATACTCTAAAAATTCTTCCGATATACACCTATATTGCATATGATGTACAAAAGTTATTTGTCGGGAGATTTAGCCTATGTTTACATTAAAGGTAGATAATGAAATCGAGCTTCAACTGTTTCAACGACATCATGCATTAAAACTGTATCAGCTTGTTGAGGATAATCGTGAACATTTGCGTGTTTGGATGCCATGGGTTGATAGTATGAACACTCCATATCAATTTGAGGCGATCATACCAATATGGCTAACTCAATTTGCGGATAACAGTGGATTGAATGTTGGCATTCTTTATAACGGAGAACTTGTTGGTTCTATTGGCTTACATCAAATCGATTGGCATAACAGTATGACAAACATCGGCTATTACCTTTCAAAAAATGCAGAAGGTCATGGTGTTATGACACGTTCTGTTCAATCCATGTTAAATTATGCCTTTTTACAATTAGGATTAAACAGGATTGAAATTCGTTGCGGAGTTAAAAATAGAAAAAGCCGTGCAATTCCTGAAAGACTTGGTTTTATGACCGAAGGGAAAATAAGAGATGGTGAACAATTAAATGGGCGCTATCATGATCTGATTGTCTATGGCCTGCTGGCGCGTGACTGGGATCTTCGTGTACCATTTTGAAATCTTCTTCTGTTAGCTTATTCCCTTCATCACTACCTAATTAGGTAGCTTTTTTGTAAGGATGAAGACTAATTCGGTTAACAAAAGAGTTTAATGTACTAAGGGTTCCTTCGAATAGGATAATTTCACTTTCAAAATTGAAGTTCCTACTATTCTATACATTGAGGTCAGAAACATACAACCGTCTCTTTCTTAGAAGAGTTTTTTGTCGGGATGAATATTTGTAATATTTTGTTTATAATAATGTTCATATTCGTTTTGATTTACCATAAAATGTAGATATCAACCATTTATTTACCTAGAACGTTTGACTGTACTGTTAATATTCTTTATAATTATTGGTAATTTAATAATTTAACGGGGTGGGATAATAACCATTAAACTAGATTAGAAGAAAACTAGAATTGATAAATGCAGCTAATTTTTTTTATACTACTGGGAGGTGACTCCTTACCCGTCTAAAAAACGGATAAGGGAACTTATTTGGACATATTTAACTTGGTTGTAATAGCCATTTTAATTGCTTTAACCGCTTTTTTTGTTGCTTCGGAATTTGCGATTGTAAAGATTAGAAGCTCAAGAATTGATCAGTTAATTGAAGAAGGAAATTCGAGTGCTGTTACGGCAAAAAAAGTGATATCAAACTTGGATGAATATCTTTCTGCCTGTCAGTTAGGAATAACGATTACCGCCCTTGCACTAGGTTGGCTTGGGGAAGCAACCTTTGAAAAGATGTTACACCCAATATTTGAAGGCTTGCACATTCCTGAAAGCTTTAACCAAGTGTTATCTGTTGGTTTTTCATTTGCAGTTATTACATTTTTACATGTAGTAGTCGGTGAACTTGCTCCTAAAACATTGGCCATTCAAAAAGCAGAATGGATTACCCTGGTGGTGTCACGTCCGCTTATCATTTTTTACAAGGTCCTGTTTCCCATTATTTGGATACTCAACGGATCAGCACGAATTACGACTAGATTTTTTGGGCTAAAGCCTGTTTCTAAAAACGAAATTGCCCATACAGAGGAAGAACTTCGAATTATCCTTTCTGAAAGCTATAAAAGTGGTGAAATTAACCAATCAGAGTTTAAGTATGTAAATAAAATTTTTGAATTTGATAACCGTATCGCAAAAGAAATTATGGTTCCTAGAACAGAGATGGCTTCATTATCAAAAGATGATACATTAGAAACTTTTCTTCAGGTTTTGCGCGAAGAGAAATTTACAAGGTATCCCATCATTGATGGTGATAAGGACCATATTATCGGTCTTGTTAATATTAAGGAGGTCATGACCGACTTAATAGGCAATGAAAATCTTTCCTCTCAAACATTAGAAAAATATACTCGTCCAATAATTAGAGTAATAGAAACGATTCCTATCCATGATTTACTATTGAAGATGCAAAAAGATCGGGTGCATATGGCAATTTTAATGGACGAATATGGTGGCACATCGGGTCTTGTAACGGTTGAAGATATACTTGAAGAAATTGTTGGCGAGATTCGCGATGAGTTTGATATGGATGAAATTCCAATGATCCGAAAAATTAAAGAAAACCATTATATTATTGATTCAAAAGTTATTGTTAGTGAGGTCAATGATTTATTGGGAGTCGATATTAATGATGAAGATGTTGATACAATTGGCGGTTGGATTCTAACTGAAAATTACGAAGCAAAAGAAGGCGACGTCATCTCTCATGAGTCATATACCTTTAAAATTCTTGATATGGAAGAACATCATATTAAATATGTTGAGGTTATCAAAAATGCTAAGGATGGAGAAGAAATCCTTCAGCAAATTGCCATATCTAAATCTGAAGTCCTCTCATAAGGAGCCAAAATAGACCGATTCTCGGTCTATTTTTTTACTGTTCAGAAAAAAATTTAGTGTGGATAACTAAGAAAATAGATATTTAAATCCCGAGCAAACGCACCCGTGCTCCCTAGTGTACTTCGTTCTCCTAGAAAAAATTTGGTTTAGGATTTTTACCTCCCTTCGATAAGTCAACATCGAAAAAGCTCACGCTCTCCCTTGTTTCCAATACTCACTAGGGAGCGCTCCAGTCCAAACGTAGCGCTAAATGGACGCTTGCGCCTTTTGTTCCAGTAAATCTGTTTATGAATAGTACATTTGACCAAGCAACAAGTACTTATATTGCATATCCTAATCACAAGGAGGGATATGTAATGGATCGTTTAACAAATTTATTTTTAGCATGTATCTTAGCTGGTTTCGCCTTAGTTAATTTGCCGGAAATCCCATTTCTAGCTGGACTTTCATCTTTTTTTCATATTGTCGGAGCACTTGCTATTCTAGGCTTTTCTTTTGTTTTACTTTACAAAGGAATTAAAGCACTATTCACTAAATTGTAACCAGCTTCAACATTAATATAGCAAAAAGATTAGATTATTTTTTTCTGATCTTTTTTGCCTTTTTGATTAAGATGAAATAGAGATTAGTCTTCCTTCACTCAAAAAAAACGACTGCTTAGGTTAAAGCAGTCTACTGGTAAAAATTATATTGATTTTATTATGAGTATATCCTCTTCTACTTTTGCTATTTTTATTAAATGGGAATCTAGGCGGCGGTTAACTTGCTGGATTTCACTTTTGTGTGAATCTTCAATCCGCTGCAGTGATTCTTTAATATCGGAAAGGTCAATTTGATTTACAGCTACTCTGTGCTCAATACTGTCCATTTTTTCAAATCTTGAAAGTCTTCTTTCAATATTTTGTAATGTCTCATTAAATGTATTGATTTAACTTTTTATATCATTAACATTTTCAGTTAATTTTTCAAACTCTTGTTCCATAATCCAAAACTCCTTTTTCATATTTCTTTTATTCTACCATGGTTTTCACTATGAACATGTTACAAAAAAAGCAATATTAAACTTTAGAGAGTACCCCAAAATTTAAAAGCTTTTGTCTTACAATCATAATTTCCTTGCCAATAAAACATACCGCCACATCCATATTTATCAATAAATTTAATCTTGACTTTATGTGGATACAACTCTTCAATTGGCAGCTGTAAAAGTCAGTTAGATTCCCAAACGTTAACTATTGTTGCATCACTTATTATCAGGTCGATATCCAGTTTATATTCATCGTCCTTAGATCTTTCGGCCAATCGTTGTCCATTTAAACCTCCACGGTTCTAAATGTTGTTACTACTATTAGTAAAATCTTTTCAAATTAGATTTATTGTAATTTTTTTACTCAGATGTGAAGAATTTAAAGCTAAAATATGTCCATTTTTAAAACACCTATTTGCAATTGATAATATGTGAATAATATCACATACGTTTCCATTAAAAAGTTATACCCTCTTAATATAAGGAAATGGTCAATGTTATTTTATCAGTTTTTGATCAATACCATTTCTATCGTTATGAATCATCCACTAAGAAAAGGTTGGTGTATTAATATGATCATTTCTATCGATGAAAGAGCTACTACATGGTTCACAAGTGAATTCGAATTTAACAAACCATTCAGCATTCGCATGTTTCCCCAATATGCTGGCTTTGGACAGAAACATAAAGGGTATAGTATGGCTTTTTCAGCTGAAAAGCCTGCAAACATTGGATTTACAAAAGAAATAAATGGTATTACCTTTTTTGTTGAAGGTAGTGATGTTTGGTTTTTTGAAGATACTGAAACAACCTTGTCTGTTGATAATCTACTTAATGAACTACAAGTAACGTATAAGTAAGACACGAAACTTAATTAACTTCATTCAATTAACCAAAGGAATCCACCATTCAGAGGTGGATTCCTTTTTTTGTTCGTTTACTTGAGATCTTACATTAAAAAACATAAAATTATATTCTCTTTATATTACTATTCCACACAAAATAAATTGTATAATACTAACAAATATACACATCTTTTTAACCATGCATACCTTATTATTCAGAAAATTACGAATATATTGTGAACTATCTTACAATAATAAGAGTTTATGTATATAATAATTATGACGTCACATATTTAGATTTCCCACAACAACCTTGTTTTAACTCTTTTTGCATGCCTTAAAGAAGAAAGGGGTTGGACATCATGGGACACGAAAGACCTCAAGTAGTTTTGTTCAATTTAACATTTGATTTATCGATAATCTTGACAAGTACAATTGCTGCTATCTTGGTATTCCTGATTGCATACTTACTTACGAGAAATACGACACCAGGGGCACCAAATAAGTGGCAAAATATGATGGAATGGATTATGGAGTTTGTAAAAAACATTATGAACGATTCAATGGGTATTTCGAATAACTTATTTATCTGGTCAACTGGTGTTTCACTGTTAATGTATTTATTTATTGCAAATCTTTTAGGCGTTCCCTTTTCGATTGTTACTACAGGTGAACATCCTGTAACGTGGTGGAAGTCTCCTACTGCTGATGCACATGTTACAGTGACCTTGGCCATTATGATCATATTTTATTCACATTACATTGATATTCGCATACATGGTATTAAACACTTTTTCCTTAGTTTTTTCAAACCATTTAAACCATTATTTATCATCAACATCGTCGAACAATTTGCCACAACATTAACATTAGGACTTCGTTTATTTGGAAATATATATGCCGGAGAAGTAATGCTGACATTACTAGCAGGAACAGTGAGTCAGGGAATCTTAGTTGCTGCACTTGCTACTATACCTATGTTTATTTGGCAGGCCTTTTGCATATTTATTGGTGCAATCCAGGCGTATATCTTTGTGACACTCACAATGGTTTATATTGCTCACAGGATTGCAGACTAATATTGAAGGGATTGAATTACTTTGGGTGATATTACTATATTAGGTCTTCCAATATCATTAGGGACGATGCTTTATCAAGCTATTATTTTCACTGTTTTAGTTTTTATTTTAAAGAAGCTTGTTTTTAAAAAGCTCGCGAAAATTCTTGATGATAGAAAACTACACATTGAAAACCTGTTACTATTAACGGAGCAATATAACCTTGATGCCAGCAAAAACTTTGAAACGAGTGAAAGAATACTCAAACAAGCAAGAAATGACGCAAGGGAGATCATGAAGAATGGAGAGAATGAAGCGAAGTTGATTATTACAAGTGCTAAAGATGAGGCCAGACATATCATAAAAGAGGGAAAAGACGAAGCCTACCATGCACGTACCAGGTCCTTTACACAAACAGACCATAATAAAGGGGCGTAATATCATGAAGCACAAATTTACAATAGATTTGGGTAGAATTACGGAAAACCTTGAATTAGGTTTTGAAGAGAAATGGATTTATGTTTATTATAAAAAAGGTTCCGTAGAAAAAACAGCTTGTCTTTTAAAAAATGAAAATAAATCTGAAGAAGAGTATCTTATTGGTTTCTTTGAAGAAAATGAGGTTACCGAAGAAATGAAAACACAGGTTAAGGAATTTTTCAAAAAAGGAAATAATTACAAAAATGAACATTGGGATGAATTTACAAACTTTCTTACGAAAGCGGTTTCATTAAATATGGTTTTTGTTTTCACCATTGGATTATCGGTTTTTGGTGGATATAAGCTTGGTACATTATTGGATGCCCACTATCAGTTAGATCCTTTGTTTACATCAATTGGGACAATATTAGGGATAGTAATTGCTGGTGTAACTGTCCATTCAATGATTCAGAAATACTTTAAAACTCCTCTTCAAAAGACTAAAAAAAGTGTAACCGCTATAAATGCGGAACAGACGGATAAGAGCTACCCAATTATTGATGTCACCCTTGAAGGTATTCGTAAGGCTGTAAGAGATTTTTCTGATAACTTACCAAAGGGGGTTTATCGGACAATTCTAGTTCAGGATGATAATAGTATCGACTTTAAACAACTTGCCTATCTTCTTGGAGGCATTCCTTCTAAAAACTACTATATGTCAAAAGAAACTTATGATTTATTTGAAGAAAGTGAAAAACAAATTCCGCTTGAAATGGATTTAGTTCAAAAAGCTGTTGATTTATATGTGAAAGAGAAAAAGGAATATCCAATGTTAAAATTTGACCCGCATCACAGGGTAAATTATTTTCAGTTAAAACAGGATCATTACCTAAAGGTAACACCCCAAATACAATTTTATATTACCGACCTTGATGGTCTTATCACACATATAAGACCCGAAAAAAAGAAAATGGAGAACTCCTCTCATAACTGAGAGGAGTTTTTTCTGTTTGCTTCAATATCTCTAGTTTCTAGATAATAGAGCAAGTTCCTGTTAAGTAAACAGGTATTTCCTCTCATTTTACTAACT
>JAIMAD010000099.1 GCA_023512145.1 Bacillus sp. (in: firmicutes)
ATATAAAGTAATCGCCAAGCCAGTCATACCTGCTCTGCCTGTTCGGCCAATTCGGTGAACAAAGCTTTCAGCGTCCTCTGGAATATCATAATTGTAAACATGTGTGATACCTTCGACATCCAGTCCTCTTGCCGCTACATCCGTTGCAATCAGTAATTGGATCTCCGCATCCCTAAAACGCTTCATCACTCGCTCTCTCTTTGCCTGTGATAAATCACCATGCAATTCGTCGCAAGAAAGGCCATTTGCTTTTAGACCATCATAAAGTTTGCTAACTCTTCGTTTTGTTCGGCAAAAAATAACTGCTAAAAAAGGCCGATGTGTTTCAATTAGTTGAATCAATGTTGTTTGCTTTGCCCGATCAGTTGTCAGGAAGGCAATCTGTTCGACATTGTTTGCCGGACCTTGTGTTTTTTCCACTTGAATATACTTTGGTTCACTCATATGCTTACTTGCTAATTTGCGAATTTCAGGTGATATCGTTGCCGAGAACAACATCGTTTGCCGGCTTGGAGGAGTTTCCCTAATGATAGCCTCCACTTCACCAAGAAATCCGATATGGAGCATTTGGTCTGCCTCATCGAAAACAAGGTACGATATTTCTGATAATCGAACCGTTTCTCTTCTAATATGATCTAGCAGTCGACCAGGTGTTCCAACTACGATTTGAGGATTCCTTTTTAACCTTTTTAATTGTTTATCTACATCCTGTCCTCCATAGATAGCCAAAACTGCTACACCTTCCATATCGGCAATTAGCTTTTGTATTTCGGCAGTAATTTGCAATGCTAATTCTCTAGTCGGTGTCACAATCAGTGCTTGAACAGGAGCTGCCTCCCGGTTGATTTTCTCCAAAATCGGTAGGATAAATGCAAACGTCTTCCCAGTTCCTGTTTGTGCCTGAGCAATAATATCTTTACCATCCATCACAATAGGAATGGCTTGTTCTTGAATCGGTGTCGGCTCTGCGACACCGTAGCCGCGTAATTTATTCACAAACTCTTCCGAAATACCCAATGATAAAAAATTTGACAAAAATACCCCAACTTTCTTTAACAATTATCTTATTTATATTGATTGTTTATCACTAAAATTGCAAATATTCTTTTGATATTTTTAGCTCAAAACAATAAAACATTGGTTGCCTTTTCCATATAAAAGAAATATACTTTCAGTAATACCAACTTAATGCATCGGAATAGTTAATTTAAAGGAGAGGTTGTTATATGAACCAACACAGTTTTCTCATCATTCACGGATTAGGAGGCAGTGGACCTGATCATTGGCAAACCTGGCTCGCTCACGAATTATCACAAAGAAACTATCATGTTTGTTACCCAACATTCTCAACCTACGATTCACCCAATAAAAAGGTTTGGTTGAAGGAATTAGCATCCGCAATTGACATGATTCCTAGAAACCATACTCTCACAGTTATTACACACAGTCTGGGCTGCTTACTTTGGCTTCATTATGTAGCGAGTCAAACCAAACAGATTGCCAAGAAAGCCATTCTCGTTGCCCCACCCTCTCCAAAAACCATACTTTCAGAAGCGAAGTCTTTTTTTGCCGTACCTCTAAATAGGAACCATCTAGCGAGAACGGCAGAAGATACATTATTTGTCCACTCATCAAATGATCCCTATTGCAGTATTGAAGATTCAATATATTATTTAAACCTTGCCCAGTCATCACTCAGAATACCTAACGCAGGTCATATTAACACGAAATCAGGACATGGGAAATGGCCATGGATTTTAGAGCAATGCCTCATTAGCGCTATGAACACTCAACACGCCTGAAAAACAAAGAAGGAGTGATGGAAATTAACCCTTCACTCCTTCTTTGTTTTAAACGGTTACTGCTTTTTTTTTCCATTGATTTTCAATAGGTATCCCTGCATCCTTCATTGTCCTAAAGACTGGACAGCGCATGTCAACTGCGTTTTGCAACTCATCAATTCTTTCCTGTGATTCAGTGGTTACTACAGATGCTTTAACTGTCACCTGTTGGAAATAAGGTTTTACCGATAAATCCCCCATTAGCCCAGCCAAATCTATGCTACCTTCAACAGTAAAAGAGATGCCATTCAGGTCAAACTTCATTTCCTGTGCGATCAATTGCGCCATGACATTTTCACAGGAAATTAGTGACGCTAAAAATGCGGAAAGCGGATCGATTGCCGAGTCCTTGCCCCCCATAGACACCGGTTCATCGATTGCGATAGTATGCTTTCCTGCTATAGCATCCAAGCGCATTCCCGCACCTGTACCATCCACCTTAAAGTTCATCAGTTGTCCCATTAAAGTTCCTCCATTCAATAAATTAAGCTAAAATCATTCCTCGCAGTTTCATCGCCGCTACCGACATCACTTTTAATTTTTCAAAAGCAATTTCGTCACTATTCATTGGCCGTTGTGCGAACGTTCCAAAACCACAATCCGGGTTTAAGAAGATCAATTCATCCGGTACATATTTTCTTACTTCTTGAATACGTTCAACAATTTCCTCAACCGTTTCAACAGTATCTGTTCGAGGGTTTACGATTCCAAAACCTATCTCTTTTCCGCCAACACCACGAATCGCGTCAATCTCTCCAGCACGAGGTGTCGCATATTCAAGGATAAGCTGATCGACATTTACATTAGCAAGATAGGGGATTAATGGATAATATGGACCACGAAGGAGAATCTGCTCCTGAGTGCTCCAATTTCCGCGGCAAACATGGACACCAATGCGTGTGCCTCTGCCTAACATCCCTTCCGTTACCTGATTCATTAAATCTAAGGCAAAATCCATTTCTTCTTCTGTATCTGCTTTGGCAGTCAATGCTCCGCACATAAATGTCCGATTAGCATTTTTCTGCGTGAAAACAAGCTCAGTTAATACAGGCTCGTCGAATTGGACAAATTCAACTCCCGCTGCAATTAAATCTTCCATTTCTTCTCGTAAAACTTTTATGATATCTACTGCCAAATCCTCTTTTGTCGGGTAGGCTTCTTTTGATAATCCTTCTACCCACATTGCTCTAGTTAATAGATACGGACCTGGCAAAGCTACTTTAACTGCTTTATCTGTATGCTTTTTTAAAAATAAAAAGTCACCCAAGGCAAGCGGTTTCTTGCGACTGATTTTACCCGCTGCTGCCGGATTAGACATCGAAAATGCCGGCACATCTAATGTCCCGAGGATTTCTTCAAAGCTTGCTTTATCCTCGACATATTCAAGTAGCTCCGACACCATCAACATGCGAACATTCTCTAAATGCTCTGCAACAAATGAAATGAAATTATCACGGCGCTGTTCACCATCAGAAACAATATCAATACCTGCATCCTCTTGCCATTTCAAACACTGTAAAATTGCGGTATCGGCAATTGACTGAAATTCTTCTTCACTTATTCGCCCCGCACGTTTATCGCGCATGGCCCTTTTAACCTCGTTCGAACGTGGCCAGCTACCAATAACGGTGGTTGGAAACATTGGTAAATTCATGACTAGGATAACCCCTTTGTTAAAATACTATGGAGAGCTTTATCTCAATAGTTACTGCTTGTTTAAGAGTCTGATAGACAGGCGAGCGCTCAAGTGTATTGGTCCATAATTTTTCAAGATTAGTTTCAGATTCGGGTGATGACACATAAAAAGTCCCGGTTATCTGCTTCATCTTAGGGCTACCCTCATCTTCTAATTCCATATGGTACAATACATTTTCCAACCCACCCTTTAGAACTAGCTCAAGATTATCAATCTCGAGATTCCGCTTTGATGCGTGGGCTTTAAAGCCGACTGTCAAGCAAGCGCCAAGTGACGCTAGCAGATAGTCAAGCGCACTTGGTGCATTTACCTTTGGGCTAAAATCAGCAGGCTGACCAACTAAGAAAGTATGGTTTCTAGAAAGTACCTTTGCGGAGAGATCCTTTTCTGTCTGGACACGGACACTCCATTGGTAGCCTTTTGCTGCCAGTAAATCCTGCTCCAATTCATCTTGTGCTGAACCTTTACGTATAAAGTATCGGTTCGTATTGTCACCGGGCTCTGAACCGAGAAAGGCATGTTTAACCATTCTGCACCATGCCGGCAGGTCCCCCGCCACAGTTCTCTCCCTGCTACGTATTTCAAGGATTTGACCATTTGCGAGTGGATCCATTGCCTTTTTAATAATCAACAGCAGGCCCGAGCCACAATCTAAATCGCCGCCATCACAGACTGCATCAACTGAACGTATATTTTCCATCTGACTAGTAAGTAATCGAAGCTGCGCCTTGGCTTAGGAACTCAACCAATTTGGCCCCACCAACAATCAAAGCACCTTCAATTAAATTTTCTTCCTCTAATCCCCGCTTTTTAAAACAAGGGCTGCATACCCAAAGAATTCCACCTGCTTCAACAAACTGGTCCATTAGTTGCTTTAATGGAGCAAATCCTTCTTCGTGAATATCCTCTGCATAACCTTTTGAAGCAAGGTAAGCGCCTTCAATATTAAGAAATATAACCGTCTCTTGCCCAGAAGCCACTGCAGCGTTAGCAACTACAAACCCAACCGTTGCTTTATCAGTATCATTTTTTCCACTTGTTAAACTTACTAAAAATTTCCCAGCCATAACAATTCCTCCAATGATTACTTTTTTTGTTGACCGGCGCAAGCAGCTAAAATGCTTCCGCTTTTTTATGTAAAAGACGATGGTTAGCCTTTTTCAATATAATAATGACTAGTCTTACCAAAATCGTTGCGTTCTAATAGAGTATGTGTTTGCATTCTGCACCAGGCAGGTAAGTCCTCTCTGGCACCTGGGTCGTAGGAAATCACTTCAATGATTTGCCCACGTTCCAGCTTTTTCATGGTTAAGAATAGATTCATAATCAATTCTCCACACCCTGTTGGGCCAGCGTCATAGGTAAAGTCAGGAATATTTTGGAATATTTTTCTTCAACTCCTTCTCAAAAAGTAATATCAACAATGGCTCAGCACCTAAAAAGTAACTATATTCACTATCAATTTGTCAAAGACTGTACAAATTATGAGTCACTTTCATTATAGGGAAGTGGTACACTTAGTTAAATTCATATTATCTATTTTACAAATAACTATTAATCGGTTTTCTGAATATAGGAGGAGATGCTGTTGGATTTACATCAGCTCTATGTTTTTACAAAAGTGGTCGAACATAAAAGTTTTTCGAAGGCGGCAGATGATATTTTTTTAAGTCAATCAACAGTTAGCTCCCACATTCAATCGTTAGAAAAAATGCTAAATGTGAACCTGTTTGATCGTGTCGGGCGAGATAGTATTCTTACACCACACGGAGAACGGTTGTATCAATGGGCACTTAAGCTTTTATTAATCAAGGACCAAGCATTGCTTGACTTAAAAGAAGGAATGACAGAGCTTCGGGGGGCAATTCGAATTGCTGCTAGTTCTGTACCAGGGCAATTCTTGGTTCCTAAAATGGTCAAGCACTTTCGGGAGCAATATCCTGAAGTTACCTTTCATATCAACCAATCTTCTTCAAAGCTTGTTGCCGAAAAGGTACTGAGTGGGACTGTTGATTTGGGGATATTAGGTGAAAAATATGAAAATGATAAACTTTGCTATATACCATTATTAAAGGAAAAATTAGTGCTAATAACATCGAATCAAGTGGAATTAAAAGGACCTGTCAACATTCATGATATTTTGAATTACCCATTTGTGATGCGTAATGCTAACTCAGGAACCAATGCGATTTTAGAGAGGTTTTTGAAAAAAAGCAAGATTACCAAAGATAAGTTAACTATTATTTCCTATATTGATGACGGACAGAGCTTGATGCAGTTTGTGATGCAGGATATCGGCATATCCATAATTTCTGAAATTGCAGCAAAGGAATACGCCAACAAAAAGATGCTTAGGATGCATAAAATCAATGAATTCGATGACGAAAGGTATTTTTATCTGGTCTACAATATTAATAAAACACAATCGCTTTTATCCAAGTTATTTATTGAAGGAGCTGCTGAATTGGTTTAAAGTGGCCAAAAAAGATGCTCATGATTATCATAATTCTCACTAAATTTAAAGAGGATTCTCATAAAGTACAATATTAAATATAGAAAACCAAAAAATAGCAAAGGGGGCTTGAGAAAATTCACAGCCCCCTTCGCTATTTTCCAAGATGAAAAGTCAATTATTTCTTTTCGGATAACCATGTTGATACTTGTGTAGCCTTATCTTCAGGTAACAAATTACTTGGCATCATACTTTTACCATCCATAAAAAAACAAACCCTTTGGCAACTTTTTGAAAGTTGAATTGGGTTGTTTTGATTTTTAATATGAATCCTTCTTTGCTTATGGCTTTAGTATTACTTTTATACAATCTTCCATTTTCGTATCAAACACTTCATATCCATGTTTTGCTTTATCGAGTGGTAGCACATGGGTGATAATATCCCCCGGATCAAGTTTTCCCTCATTAATCATATCGTAAAGGAACGGCATATAAGGTATAACCGGTGCCTGCCCCGTCATGATATCGACGTTGCGGTTGAATATGTCTCCTAATGGGAATCCATTATACCTACCACCATAGACACCTGTTAGTTGAATGGTTCCACCTTTTCGGACAGCTTGGCTAGCAATAACGATTGCGCCCATTGCCCCACCATGAAGTTTCATTCCAGAAGCAAGAAACTCAAGCGGTGTCATTTTCCCATCCATACCAACAGCGTCAATGACAATGTCTGCTCCACCTTTTGTAATTTCAAGCAAATAGTCGCTGACATTTTCATGGTCCTCAAAGTTAACTATTTCTACTTTATTTGTACGTTTGGCATGCTGTAAGCGGTAATTGATATAATCCACGGCTATAACCCGTTTTGCCCCTTTTAACCAGGCAAATTTTTGCGCTAGTAATCCAATTGGACCGCTGCCAAGAATAATAACCGTATCACCGTCTTTTACACCGGCATGGTCAACACTCCAATATGCAGTAGGTGCAGCATCTGCGAGTAAAGCTAATTTTTCGTCTGCGACTTCACAGTTTTCGGGAATCTTAAAGGGAGTAAAGTTCCCAAAAGGGACGCGCATATATTCTGCCTGGCCACCGGCATAACCCCCAGTTGTTTCTGAATAGCCGAAAAACCCTGAACCCTGGCCATGTGGGTTCCCATTATCACATTGACTTGTTAAATCGTGTGAGCAATACCAACAGTGACCACAGCTGACGTTAAAAGGGATAATTACACGATCGCCTTTTTTTAATTTTGTCACTTCAGGTCCCACGTCCTCAACAATCCCCATCGGCTCATGTCCAATCACAAAATCAGTGGGTAAGTTGGGAATCATGGCATGAATTAAGTGTAAATCAGAGCCGCAGATAGCAGAAGAGGTAATCTTCACAATGATATCATCAGCATTTTTTATTTCAGGGTCTTTGACATCTTTTACCTGAACATTCTTTATGCCTTGGTATGTAACAGCTTTCATTAAGTATTCTCCTCCTTTTATTGGTTTGGAGTTGCGAACATGCCAAGACGGTCTGTATCTTGGGGGAACAGCTTTAACCCGGCTATTTGGATGGCTGTTTCAGCAGACTTTACATCAACCGGAAATTGTTCTTTTAAATTATGTGGGTGAAGCCAGCCTTTTTTTATCATCAAATTGGCTATTTCGGTGTGTAAATCAATCGCTGCTTCCATTTGTTTGTGCAAAGCCCTTCTAAGTTCAGGATTGGCCGTTTCCGTTATTGCAAATCCATAATTCCGAATTCCTGATTTGACAGTAAGTAAAAAATCCATTGCAAAAGCGGAATCAGCCAAATTTGGCATTCCTTCAGCGTTTCTCGGATCTAAATAGTCTTCCATTTCTTTTTACCTCGCTTACTGTAGTAGTTGGCTTTGTTTGTAAAAAGCGATCAGTTCATTAATATCTTTGATTGATTGCTGTACATCTTTTTCCATAAGTACTTTTAACTCATTATCGAAACATATTCCTTGCATTAATTTTGATTTAAGCAAACAAACCGTTTTAAAGTTTACTATTTCATGGGTTTCCATTGTTTCATGTAAAGCCAAGCTCTTTAAATTCATACATACACCTCCAGATTCTTAACATAAGTATTTTCTCCTTTAATCCCTTCCTTTTATGCAAAAAATAAATGAATAAACGGGGATAGTCTAAGAAACTATAATGAGGATAAAGTAATGTTTGCGTTGGAGGGAAAATAAATGACGAAGTATTTAGGTCTTCATGAAACATTAGATTTACATGAATTGTTAACGTTTAAAAACCTTTGTTTAACAAAAGCGACAATGATGAGCGCATTAGCTCAAGATGAGGAACTAGGTGCTATCCTTTCCGCAGATGTTACCACAGGCACCCAGCACATTCAGCAGTTACAGGAGTTTTTGACAAATCGGAGGGATAATGAGTGAATCAATTAATCCAAAAACTGATGGGTATGGCCGGAATGACCGATCAAGTGATTGCAACCGATTTTCTCATTTCAGCCAAAGCCGGTGTGAGAAACTATGCAGTAGCAATTACGGAAACGGGTACACCAGAATTAAAGGCCGTTTTAAGAGATCAATTAAATACGGCGATTGCTACACACGAAAAAATAACCAATTATATGATATCTAAGGGTTACTATCATCCACATAATTTGAGCGAACAGCTCCAAGTTGACCTAACAGTGTCAGACACAGCAATGGATTTGGCTCTGAAATAGAAAAGCGCGAATTTCTTTTGTACGACGTGCACTAGGAACAGGGGTAAGACAATAGTAAAAGGGAGAACATTTTGTTCTCCCTTTACATTTGGATACTCATTTCTCTTAATTTCCTTTTATCAACCTTCCCAACATAGGTTTTTGCCACTTCTAACGTTAGAAAAGGGCTTGGCTCATCCTTTAACCACCTAACGATAACGAGTGTATGTAATCTTTTTATTATTCATAAATCATTTTCCTCGTCATGCCGCCATCCACCACTAAGTTGATCCCTGTTACAAAATCATTATCTCTAGCCGTTAAATACAAACAGGCTCGGGCAATATCACTTGGTTTGCCTACACGCTTGGAGAAATGCTGTTCATGGTCGGTTGCTGTTAATTGGGTAGCATCGCCATCGTGAATCCAACCTGGTGAAATGGCATTGACCGTAATCTGATCTTCACTAAAAGATGCCGCCAACGCGTGTGTTATCGCAACAATTCCACCTTTTGAAGCCGCATAGGCCTCAGAGTTAGGCTCTGACATAAGTGCTCTAGTTGAAGCAATATTTACAATCGCACCACCTGTCTCATTCTCACGCATATATTTTGCTGCTTCTCGAGAACAAAGGAAAACACTTCGTAGATTTGTGTTGATGATATCGTCCCATTCTTCAATCGTTAATTCATATGGTGATTTAAACACACTTTTGCCTGCATTATTAATTAAGATATCAAGTTTTCCATATGTATTCTTGGTCATTTCAAATAGACGGATGATCTCATCTTCCTTTCTTACATCCGTCTGAACAAAAAGCACCTCGTCACCTCTGTTTCGAATCTCCGCTGCAGTTTTCGTTCCAGCATCGAAGTCCACATCTGCCATGACCACTTTTGCACCCTTTTTTGCATAGGCAGAAGAAACACCCCGCCCAATCCCATTTGCAGCACCTGTTACAATAATAACTTTATTCGAAAAATCCATCCGCCATCTCGCCCTTCTTTATCTATAAAATTTATAACTGTACAAAAATACTCTCAAGCTGAATTCCCCACAATAATGGTTATTGATTATTTTTCGCTTTTTTTGCCCGTTTGCATCCATAGGAATAACTTTATTATCCAGTAGGCCACTAAAAATAACACTAAGTAGATTAAAAATATATAAAAGTAGTTAATCCATTTATATTTTTCAAACAAAGACAAACTGACTAGTAATGGCTTAAATCCAAATCCAAAAATTACCGCAGTAATGAAAGAATATAAATAGTAGTTCTTTTTGTGCTTGTTTGTCCATTGAAAAACCAACATGATAGTAATCGGAATGATAACCCCATCAATAGAAAAGCTCGGAAGAAAGGGCAATAGTTGATATGGATATCCCCATAAGCCATAGCGGATTCCGAAAGCATCAACATAGGCAAACAAAATATGCACGGCAAAACCAAAGAAGCCAATAACAAAAATATTTTTTCGGTCAATTAAAAAGAATAAAAGAATTAACGGCCCAATAAGCATGGCAAGGATAAACCATACCTGCCATGTTCCAAAATCAGAGTATAGCTTCCAATAATGAATTCCGTCTTTGGTTAGCTGGTCTTGCATTGATACCAGCTTATGAAAATATTCCTGCTGTTGGGATTTAAGAGAAATCACTCCTCTAATTACTACCTATTTTTCAATAGTGTAACCTGATTTTCACTTTGTTTATGCGTGAAATTGTTCAAACAGATCAATTGCCGAAAAAGTCCTATCATGAGTGGGGAATTTTTTCTATATTGACACAAAAAACTACCTGAAAACAGCTTAAAATAATAGTTATCGGAGGATTTTGGCAATTCCTTCTAAATCACACAAAATAAAGTGGAGAGAATTTTTTATCATCTCTCCACTTTACTAACATGGCTTCCTTTATTATCAATGGTTAGTAGTTTCACTGTCATGCTTGAAAATACCTTTTGTAAAAACTCTGCAAGCTGTTTACCTCGTCCTTTTTCTGTAAAGCACATAACGCTAGGTCCTGCACCGCTTAGGGCGGCACCAAAAGCACCATTAGATTTAGCAATATCCTCAATTTCTAGATATTTAGTGATCAGTGGTTTTCGGTATGGCTGGTGAAATAGGTCTTGGGCCATCATTTTCCCTGCTAACTTCCAGTTTTGACTTAAGAGAGCTGCAATCATAAGATTAGCAGTTGCAGATGCTTGAATAGCATGTTCACGAGAAAATTCTGATGGAAGCACATCACGGGAATCTTTCGTCAGTAGGATCTCTTGTGGGATAACAACTACCAGTTCAAAGGTGCTCATTGCGATGGATAGCATCTCCACTTCCTTTTGTTGATAACAGCCAATGACCAATCCCCCGAAAAGGGAGGCACCCACATTATCGGGATGCCCCTCAATCTCTGTAGCTAGGAGTAGCTTTTCTTGCTGTGATAACCCTAAGCTTCCGATAGTATTGGCAAGCTCTATTCCAGCAATTATTGCTGCGGCACTAGACCCAAGCCCGCGTGCTAACGGGATATCACTGTCGATTTTGATGGTACATGGAGACAATTCCACTCCATATTTTGCAGCAGTCTGGAGAGCGATACGACAAATAAAATGATTCTCATCGTTCGGGAGGTCCTTCAATTCATGACATGTGGAATAACATTCCCACTTATCACTCTTCTCGACCTCTAGAGTCAAATACAAATCAACGGCAAGGCCGACCGAATCAAAGCCTGGGCCAAGATTTGCTGTACTCGCAGGTACTTTGATTACAAAGCGGTCAGTTAAAGTCATCCACGGACCACTCCTCTAATATGTTCAGTCACGGCCTTTTCATCATTTGGCAATTGGAGTGGCTTAACTAAACTACTCTCAATTGCAGTATCAGGATCTTTTAACCCATTGCCTGTTAACACAGCAACAA
>JAIMAD010000100.1 GCA_023512145.1 Bacillus sp. (in: firmicutes)
TTCTCGACCTTTGTAGCATCAAGGAGGAAACTTTCACTAGTGATGACATGACCTTTACTTGCATAAAGTGTGTCCACTGGCTCTAGGTAGCTTAATTGAATCCTAGTTTCAGTATATTTTAAAGCTTCCTGGATACTAACAGGTAAAAGGATCTCCATTTCTTCTTGAGCGTTTAAACTTTTTAAGACGCTATTTTTTTCTTCAATTAATTGATCAAAAGATACAACCCTAATATTTAAAATAATACCGCTGAGGTTTCTAAAATCATAACGATTTTTCACTTTTATCTTTAGCTGATTACTATCAATTATCTCCGTTACAATTGGTTCGATGACTTTTTTGTATTCAATAAGTCCAGGTGAAGGTGTTTTATCAGGAAACACTAAGCCGTCAATGCAGAAGTTTCCGTTTGTCGGGAAGTCGCCGTAGTCGCCGCCGTATAGATAATGGATAGTTCCATCTTCATCGACTTTTTCTATTCCATGATCACACCACTCCCAAATGAATCCACCTTGGAGCCTTGGGTATTTTCTCATCAAATCCTGATATTCTGTCATTCCACCAGGACCATTGCCCATTGCATGACCATATTCACAAAGGATATGTGGCTTTTTACCATGATGATTCTTACCTAGAACTTCAAGTTCTTCTAATCTCGTATACATTGTTGTATAGACATCACTGTAGGCAGCAATCCGATCTCCTTCATAATGAACCAATCGTGAGCTGTCAATTTCTTTGATCGCATTATACATGGAAGTAAAATTTCTGCCTGCACCGGATTCATTGCCCAAGGACCACATGAGTACACTAGGATGATTTCGATCTCTTTTAACCATTCTTACTGCTCTATCCACATAGAGCTTTTCCCACGATTCATTATCACTTAACCAATTATAATTTCCAGTGTTTTCAAAGCCATGGCACTCAAGATCTGTTTCATCAATGACGTAAAGTCCATATTGATCACATAGATCATAAAAAACATCATTATTTGGATAGTGAGCCGTTCGGACCGCATTGATATTATGCTTTTTCATGAGCAGAACATCTTGAAGCATTTCCTCATCGGTTACCGTTCTACCCGTTTTAGGATTAAAATCGTGTCTATTGACACCATTAAAGAAGATTCTTTTGCCATTTAATCTGATTTCATTTTCAATAACTGCTATCGATCGTACCCCGAATGTTAAGGGAATGATTTCTTTTTCTCCATTTGTTAATTGATATTCCAGTGTTAGCGTATAGAGATTTGGCTCCTCTGCACTCCATAGTAAGGGGTTTTCCATATTCCTGAATACTTGGAATTGGCCATCTAAAACTTCAATTGTAAATTTTTCTATATTTTTTCCTTGATTGAAAAGCCTTACTTTCATTTCAATGACTTTATTAGTGAAAAAATTCCCTACTAATTTAAGTGTGAAATTTTTAAAGTTTTCATCAGGTAATGTTTCAATATAAATATCTTCCAATGTATCTTTATTGAGTCTAAATAACTCAACGCTACGAAAAATACCTGAAAGCCACCACATATCTTGGTCTTCTAAGTACGTTCCGTCTGAAAACTGATAAACTCTTACCGTTATACGATTACTGCCGCATTTAAGATAGGTTGTTATATCAAATTCTGAAGGCATTCTTGATACTTTACTATAACCAGCATGATGTCCATTAACGTAAACATCAAAGGCTGAATCCACACCATTGAACTTTAAAATGATCTTTTCATTTTCTTTTATATTTTCTAAGGTTATGTCTTTGAAATATAGCCCTGTAGGATTTTCCTGTGGTAAAAAGGGCGGATTTAAAGGAAAGGGGTATAGGACATCTGTGTAGTGCATATTCCCATACCCTTTTAATTGCCAACAAGATGGAACTTCAATCGTATCTAAACCAAATATGTCAAAGCATTCTTTTTCAAAGTCTTGTGGTGAAAACTCTGGTGCTTCTAGAAAAATAAATTTCCAAACTCCGTCAAGTAACATATACCCATTACTAGCTTCCTTTTTGAATGGAGATTGTTCGCTTATTTCTCTAAATCTATAGAAATCAGTATGAGCAGGAAGTCTATTAATTCCTGTAAGATGGATATTTTCCCATCTTTTCATTTCACGTAACATGTTATCTTCCTCCGAATACCTATTTTACTTAATCGATCCGCTGATACCTTCGACTATATATTTCTGAGCAAACATAAAGACTAGAACAGGCGGGATAATCATGATTAATGTCATTGACATGATAGGGAGAATTTGTAGATCATGTACCCCTTTAAAGGATGCTAATCCTAGCGCCATCGTATATTTTGATTGATCTTGTAAGTAAATTAATGGCCCTAAATAGTCATTCCACACTAATAAAATATTTAACACGGCAATTAATGTTAAAGGTGCTTTCATAATCGGTATAAATATTTTATAAAATATTTGGAATTCATTGGCGCCGTCCATTCTAGCTGCATTTTCTAGATCCTTAGGAATATTCATTAAAAACTGTCTTAGTAAAAAGATATAATAGGCTGAGCCAAAAAAAGCTGGAACGATTAATGGTTTTAACGTGTTGATCCAGCCAAAGAATTTAAATTCCATATAAAGCGGAATCATTGTAACGTCCCATGGGATCATCATGGTCGCTAACAACAACATAAATAGAAGACCTTTATATTTAAAATCATATCTTGCGAAACCATAAGCCACCAATGAACAAGAAATAAGTTGACCAATGGTTGTCATCACCGTTACAATCACGGAGTTCATAAAATATACTCCAAAGGGTTGACTATTCCACGCGTCAGAAAAGTTGCGGAATTGCGGAATATCCGGGAATATCTTTGGTGGAAAACTAAATGCTTCTACTTCCGTCTTAAGTGCTGTAAGGATCACCCAGGCAAAAGGAAATAAGAAGTAAATGGAAAATAATACAAGAAAGAAATAGACAATTATTTTATGAGTCTTTGTAATCTTCATTTTTTCTTACCTTCCTTTTTCACTTCATTTTCGTAGAATACCCATGCTGAGGATGATTTAAAGATTAATACAGTTAATAGTAGAATAATGATGAACATAAACCAGGAATTAGCACTTGCATAACCTAGTTTGTGATGTTTAAAGGCATTGTTGTAGACAAATAATCCATAAAAATAGGTTGATTTTAATGGTCCCCCCCCCGTTAATAGCAATACTAAGGTTAATTGCTGTAACGCAGCTATCACGGATGTAATGACGTTAAATAAAATGGTTGGAGTAATACTAGGAATTGTAATACTAATAAACTGTCTTAATGGGCTGGCTCCATCAATGGCTGCAGCCTCATAAATTTCTGGAGGGATACTCTTAATATCTGTATAGAATATCAGCATCATCGTGCCAACTCCCCAGGCACTGGCAATAATAATTGTTACAATTGCCCACTGTGGATCAATAAGCCATTTTGGCCCTTCCATTCCGATTAATGATAAGCTATAGTTTAAAATTCCGTACTCAGAGTTAAAGATCCATCCCCAAATGATTGATATTGCTACTCCGGATACCACAGCAGGAAGATAAAATATTGTTCTAAATATCTTCATTCCTCTGACAGGTTGAGTGATGAGGAGTGCAAGCACCAATGCAATAACGAGGTTAAGTGGTACAAAAATTAGTGCAAATTTAAAAGTGATTACGATTGATTTATAAAACTGTGGGTCAGCGGTAAACATTTTAATATAGTTATCAAATCCAATGAACGTTGCCTCTCGAGTTATAGGCCAATCAAACAAACTCATGACTAAAGAAAAAACTAAAGGTCCTAGGGTAAACACTAAAAAACCAATAATCCATGGCAAAATAAATAGGTATGGTACTTTGTTACTTACTAACTTGAAACTTTTTTGTCTCTTCTTGTTTTTAGACATATATTTACCTCGTGTGTGTGATATGACCTATTGAAAATAAGTTTTTCTTAATAACTCTAGTTTCACGATCCGAGCGATATTCTTTTAAAAAAAGTTAAGAAAAGCATCATAGATTGAGCACTAGATGCTTTTTTTCTTATTAAATTATCTTGAATTCTAATTGACTATTATTCTACTTTGCTACTTCATTTAATGCCTTTTCTGGGTCCATTAATGTACTTGGATTGAATATTTGTTCAAAGACAAGATTTAAGTTTTCTGATACGGTCGTCCAGTCTTCATGGATAAATGAAGATGGTGTGTAATCTGAACTCTTATCGAGCATAGAGTAGAAAATATTTTTAATTGGGTCCTGCTCAAGTTTTTCCTTTTCTACTACACTCTTAAGTACAGGAAGATCATATTCCATCCTTTTAGTATTTGCTTCTTCCCCCGTCCAAAATTCCATAAATTCAAAAGCTGCTTCTTTATGTTTCGAATCCTTTGACATTGAAAGACCAGAGGAACTAACTATACTTACAGTCTTACCATTTTCAAAAGTAGGTATTTCAACAACACCATAGTTTATTCCAGCGTCTTTTAGGGAATTAAGATACCAGGCACCGTTAATAAACATCCCGATTCTTCCAGATTTCATTTCTGTTGCCCCTGAACCTTCAGTTGTTATTGCATTTCCTTCTTTTAACATATTTTGGAACATCTCGAATACTTCAATAGACTTAGATGAGTTTAAATTCCCTTTTAAATTGCCCTTACTATCTACATAAGCAGTGTTGTTACCCCATAGATACATTTCAAAATCATAGGGATCAGGTTTACCTGAGAAAGCAAATCCTGAAATTTTCTTTTCCTCATCTGTCAGTTTCGAGGCTGCAGCTTGGAGGTCCTCCCAAGTCCAATCAGATTTTGGATATTCCATTCCTTTTGCATCAAAAAGATCTTTGTTATAGTAAACGACGTGAGTTGTAAAACCAACAGGAAGCCCAAGTACCTGGCCATCCTTAGAATTATAGTTCCATAAAGCATCATAGAAATTTGCTTTATAGTCTGTGCCCTTGTCTTCGATATAAGAATCAAGCGGTTCTAAAGCATCTTTATATTGTGGATAATTCCACATGTACATAACATCAGGTGCATCTTTTGCACCCATACCTGCAGCGATTTTTGTATCATACTCATCACCATAAGCTTCAAGAACTACATTTATCTTTTTATTATTGGCATTAAAGTTATCAACAATCTCTTGCTGTAATGTAAGATCTGATTCATTGTCCCAAGTAGCAAATCTTACCGTAACTTTTCCATCCTCTGTAGCTCCATCCTCAGTTTTTGAGCCACATCCTGCTAAAAGTAAAACTAAAGCCAACACTAAAAATAAAATCGCTTTCATTTTTGAAATTTTCATAGTATCCCTCCTTGTAGTTTACATCGTAATTATAATTATTTTTTTACTAAAAGTAAATGATTTTATTATCATTTTTACTAAAATATTTCGCTAATTTTAAACAAAATATAGTAATTTAATCGCTTTATGTTAAAAAAGTCTTAATTTTTAAAAAATAACTTAACATATAAAGGTTTTTTTGCTATTTTAAATGTTGTTTTTAGTAAAAAATGAAAATTTAATTAAACCTCATCTGAATTTGCCGTATTATATTCAAAATGGTTTCAAAATTATATAATAATATTATTATTAACAGTTGATGAGTTCTATTTTATTAATGTTACCATCTGGAGGTATTGGCATTGACAGCTTTCGAACTATGCAGAGTAATTATTGTAGATGACGAAACATTAATCAGGCAGGGGATTATGCACTATATCAATTGGGAACAAGAAGGTTTTGTGATTGTGGGTGAAGCTTCAAATGGTCAAGAAGCGCTTGAATTAATTGAGGTCACCAATCCGCATATTATTATGACAGATATCGTAATGCCGATCATGGATGGGGAAGAATTAACGAGAATTGTAAAGGAAAGATATCCCCATATTGAAATCATCATCCTGAGCAGTTTTGGAGAATTCGACTATGTCAGGTCCACCTTCCAAAGCGGTGTCGTCGATTATATATTAAAGCCGAAGCTCGATGCAATAGGGCTGTTAAGAGTGTTAAAAACTGCAGCAGATAGGATTCCATCGTTTAAAATAAGGGAGAAAGATTCAGATATCCAGCTTTCTATCGAGCAGATGATCAATAAGTTGATTTCAGGATACAAGGTGAAATATGATTCAGAGTCACTATCCATTGCCTTACCCTACAGTCATTACTGTTTATTTGGTGTTGACTTAAGGAATCACCCTTCTGGAGATACTGGCGAATTTCAAACGAGAATAAAGGCTAAAGTGGAAGAGGCCATCTCTGTTAATCTAAGTAGGGCCGTTCACCATTCCTTTCCCATTGATAAGAATATCATCGGCTTCCTTATCAATGTAAGCAAAAACGATATGGACGAGTTAATTAAAGTTGCCAACCAATTTGTAGTGTCGGAGCAGAATATAGGATGCGCCCTAACTGATGTGTTTACTGATTTTTCTGAGTTAGGAAACATCAACAAAAAAAGTCTCTTAAAACTGCTTGACTATCAATTTTATTTTCCTAATGTGCACTTTTTCATGAAACAGGATTTGCCAGAACTGATCCCGAAATACGAAAATTTTAATTTGGATTGGTTTACGAGCGAATTTAAGCGTAAACACTTTGATTTAGCGTTCCAGTATTTACAAGACCATGTGACGAAGTTATCTACTTGTTATACGATAGATATTTATGAATATAAAGCGTTTTTTGGCAACATTATCTTTAACATCACCATCCTCTTAGGCAATATGGAATTTGATACGAAGGAATTGGAAAATACCAAGTATTCGTATTTCAAGTCAATTGACGAAGTGCGGTCTGCCGGTGAAGCTGTCGTACTTTTGGCCAGCTTTATTGAAGAAGCAAACAAATGCATATTCACTATTCAAAATGAGCCACACAATCAAAATATGAAGAATCTATTGGAATATATAACCATCCATTACCCAGAGCCGCTTACACTTACGAACTTGGCGAAGCATTTTCATTTTAATCCTTCCTACCTTTCGAGCTATTTTTCAACACATAATAAGGAAGGGTTCATTGAATATTTGAATAAAATTAGGATCGAGGAAGCAACTAAACTGCTTATGAAAGATTCAGCATCCATCTCTGAAATAAGCGGAATGGTGGGTTATTCGGATCACAGTTATTTCTGTAAAGTTTTTAAGAAAATAAAGGGATTGTCTCCTAGCCAATACAAAAGAAAGCAAAAATCGAGATAAGAGAGGGCGTAGATATGAAGTTTATTCCCGATCGCTTTAAACATAACGGCTTGTTTATTGTCATGTTTTCCATTACGGTCATGATGATTATTACCGTTTCCGTCACGATTACTTTGACGACGATTCGGATGTCGGAGCAATTTTTCATTGAAAGGTTTAGCATTACAAACTCGAAAGTAATGAATCAGGTAAAAGAAAGCTTTGCGACGTTTAATTACTCGGTCGTTATCGCTTCAAACAATCTCCTGCAAAGCGGTACAATCAAGAGAATTCTGACAGATGAGGAATCGAATGCAGAGAAAATGAGCTCTATCTATAATTTGGGTCAGCAGATGAAACGAATCAAATCAAATTTGGATGCCTACGAGGTAGGTATCCTTGTCATGGGGAAAAATGGGCTCAGTTACGCAACGGATCGTTCTTACTGGTCAATCACCGATGCAGAGCTAAAGACGAGTAACATTATCGACAATACGTTTAAAGAACCAAAGAAACTGATATACCAACACGATATACGTGAAGAGAAGAATAGTAGGTTCATTGTTGCATCAAGGGTATTATTGGAACGTATCAACGGTACGGTCTATGGATCTATGTATTTTGCGATTGATGAAAGTGAATTCAGAAAGTTCTTCACGAGCTATACAAGCCCTGGTAATAATGTTTTTGTGGTGGACAAGCAGGGGGTCATAGTTTCTAGCAACCAGACTAAGCTCATCGGGGAACAAGAGAAGGACCTTGTTCGTTACGCCGCTAAAATTGAAAAGAGTTCAGACCATTACATCATCGAAAACTTTATGGGTAAAGATCAGATTATCCTAATGGAATACCTCCCATCTTTTGATATGTACTTGTTCAATGTAATCGACAAAGAAAAAGCAATTGGAAATTTAATTGATAAAAAAGCGATTGTACTCATTTCTATGGGCATCGTCTTTGTGGCTCTTATTATTGTGTTTCTCGCCTCTAGAAGATTGACCAATTCGTTATCGAGACTAGTAAAGCAAATTGCGAATACGTCTAAATACAATTTCCACCAGCATGTTTCTGAAACGGGGACGTATGAAACAAGGAAAATTGGAAACGCCTTTAATTCGATGCTTGATGAACTTCATGAGTATGTAGACCAGCTTGTTCAATCACAAAAGCAACAGCGTAATGCGGAACTTGCTGCCTTGCAGCAACAAATAAACCCGCATTTTCTATACAATACGCTTACCTCCATTAAATTCATGGTGCTGCAGGGTGGAAAAGAAGAGACGGAAGCGACGATTAATGCGCTTATCTCCTTGCTCCAGAACACAATTGGTAATGTCAATGAGACGAACACCATTATGCAGGAAGTGGCCAATTTAAAAAATTATGTGTTAATTAATCAAAAACGCTATGGTAATCGGATTAAGGTTAACTATTTTGTAGCTTCAGATTGTCTGGAATATCAGATACCCAAATTAATCCTGCAGCCTTTTATGGAAAATTCCTTCTTTCATGCTTTTAACCAGAAGGATCAAGGGTTTATTAATATCCTCGTGTGGCAGGAGGGAGACAGCTTAATTTGCGAGGTAGTGGATAACGGTGACGGTATGGAGGTCTCGCAAGACAGCTCACTCCCAAAAATGAAGCGCAAACAGCAGCTTTTTTCGGGAATTGGTGTGCGAAATGTACATGATCGGATTCAGCTTATCTATGGTGAACTATACGGCGTTGTAATCACAAGTGGGCTAGGAGAAGGGACAAAGGTCCGAATCACGCTACCGACAACAAAAATGTAAAAATAGTCATAGATTCTAAAAATAATCCAATCTTAAAAATGAAAACGTGTTCATTGTACAAAAATAGTACAAATTAAGAAAAATATCGTCCTAACCAATTAGATTGTGTAGGTGCTAACATAATACTTGTAAGACAGAAAGCGTTTACAGAGCTACATTAGTCTATACTTGGGGGGAATATCAATGAAAAAAGTACTTGCATTGTTTTTGGTAAGCATACTGTTGTTAACAGCATGTTCTTCTGGATCAAAAGATAAAGAAACTTCAGGAGAGACAAAAGACACGAAAGAAGTAACCGTCTGGGCATGGGACCCGAATTTTAACATTAAGGCAATGAATATTGCAAAAGATGTTTATAAAACGGAAAATCCGGATCTCAATGTTAAAGTTGTTGAGAATGCTCAAGCAGACATTATTCAAAAGTTAAATACTAGCTTAAGCTCTGGTACCACTAAAGGCTTACCGAATATTGTCTTAATTGAAGATTATCGTGCACAAAGTTTCCTTAAGGCTTATCCGGATATGTTCCATGAATTAACCGGAACCTTTAACGTGGATGATTTTGCTCAGTATAAAATTGCCCCTACTAGCTTGGATGGTAAGAACTACGGTCTTCCGTTCGATACTGGTGTAACAGGACTGTATGTAAGAACAGATTATTTGGAGAGTGCTGGCTACACAGTGGATGATGTTAAAGACATCGACTGGAAGCAGTACATTGAAATTGGTAAAAAAGTAAAAGAAGCGACTGGTAAACAAATGCTCACACAAGATCCAAACGATCTTGGCCTTATCCGTATGATGATTCAGTCAAGTGGTTCATGGTATTTGCAGGAGGATGGAATTACACCTAATTTGGCTGGCAACAAAGAGCTAAAGGTAGCATTCGAAACATACAAAGAACTCTTAGATGCTGATTTAGTAAAACCTGTGTCTGACTGGAGTCAGTTCTTGGCTGGTTTTAATAGTGGGGATGTGGCAACTGTTCCTTCAGGTAACTGGATTACTCCTTCTATAAAGGCTGAAGCCTCACAATCTGGTAAGTGGACCGTTGTAGGTCAACCGAGACTTCCTGGAGTAGACAATTCAGTGAATGCGTCAAACTTGGGCGGAAGCTCATGGTACGTGCTTAACATACCTGGCAAGGAAAAGGCTGCGGATTTCCTAGCGAAAACGTTTGGTTCAAATGTTGATTTTTACCAAACCTTGGTTAAAGAAATCGGAGCAATCGGTACTTATAAACCGGCTGCTGATGGTGATGCCTATCAAAGTGCCGATGAATTCTTTGGAGGTCAGAAAATCATTGCTGATTTCGCAAAAATGACAGAGCAAATTCCACAGGTGAATTATGGACTGCACACGTATGCGATTGAAGATATTCTAGCTGTCGAAGCACAAAACTACTTAAAAGGTAAAGATCTTGATGAAGCGCTAGAAGACGCTCAAAAACAAGCAGAAGCACAATTAAAATAAGTTAGATATCCATAAAAAAATAACAAGAAATTAAGCCTTGGAAATTCGCCGGCTTCTCCTATTTGCTTCAATGGAGCAATCTGGATGTATCAGGCGAGATGTTCTGGGGCTCTTTTCTTTTATTAGGCTCTTATCGTACGTTTAGTTGCTTTTCATACTAAGTTTAGAAACTAAATACAAATTTTAATCGTGAATATGTAAGAAGTTTTACGAACATATGCCCCTAACCATTGTTTAGTAAGGGTTTAGACATTGATTCGAAAAACATCAGTCTATGCGAAAACAGCTTTTATTTACAAGGTATAAGGAGAGATTTGATGTGATAACAGTAAAAACTAACCAGGGACTTCAAACAGCAAAATCCAATCGGAATCTCCGAGCGAAAAATGCTGTAATTGGCTGGTCTTTTGTAATAGTTGCAGTCGTAATGATTTGCTTGTTTTATTTCTACCCAATGATTCAAGCACTAATTATGTCCTTTCAATCAGGTACAGGCGCGAATCTGAGATTTGTTGGTCTAGATAATTATGCACGTTTATTTAAGGATCCGACCTTCCTCACGACAGTAAAAAATACCGTGATTTATCTTATCGTTCAAGTTCCAGTTATGATCCTACTAGCCTTGTTTCTATCCGTTTTATTGAATGATAAAACGATGAAGCTGAAGGGCTTCTTTCGAACAGCCATCTTTTTACCATGTGTGACCTCGCTAGTCGCCTATTCAGTCATCTTCAAATATTTATTTGGTTTGGATGGCATCATTAACATTATGCTAATGAAAATTGCTTTCATATCAGAACCAATTCAATGGCTTACAGATCCCTTTTGGGCAAAAATTACCATTATTATTGCCATCACATGGCGATGGACTGGTTATAACATGATATTCTATTTATCCGCACTTCAAAATATTGATCACTCGATTTATGAAGCAGCCAAAATGGACGGGGCATCTGCCTTCCAACAATTTTTCAAAATAACGATACCGATGTTAAAGCCAATTATTTTGTTTACATCGATAACCTCAACAATAGGCACACTTCAGTTGTTTGACGAGATTATGAATATTACAAAGGGTGGACC
>JAIMAD010000101.1 GCA_023512145.1 Bacillus sp. (in: firmicutes)
GAAAATGGTATTGTCGTAGGAAGATTAGTAAAAAAGCATCTAAAGGATGCTTTTTTTGTTGGTATGTTTTTATTTTTGGCTGTGTTAAAGGATATTGTTGATTTTAAAACCTGTTGATTTGTGCGGAAGGCACGAGACTCCTGCGGGACTAGCAGGTCAGGGTGAGACCCCGCAGACGCGCAGCGTCGAGGAGGCTCACAGACCGCCCGCGGAAAGCGAAGTGCCTGGAGCACAAATCAACAGACTTGTTTAACAAAGCCTTTTGAAAAAAAACGACGGTCATAAGATGTGATTTTAGAAAATCAGATTACCTTACTTATTTATTTTTTTAGAAAAATAGTATATGGTGGAGAAATATAAAATGTCATATATCGAAGGGGATAGGGAGATAGATGAATTTCCTCTTATCGTTTTTACAAATATTGTTCACCAGTTTCATCGAATTGCTCTATCTTTTTGGTGTGATCATGGCGGTTGGATTACTCTTAGGCGTGTTTGAAAGGATATCTAATAGATTCCTGATCGCTGCGTTTGGTGCTCGTGGTGTGCTTATTACTGCATGGATAGGTACGCCCATTCACGAAATAGGACACCTCTTGCAGTGTTTTATCTGGGGACATCAGGTAACAAGAGTAAAGCTATTGCAGTTAAACAGTCCAGATGGGGTGCTTGGCTTTGTCGAGCACAGATACAACCGCAATAGTATCTACCAGCAAGCAGGGAATTTTTTTATCGGCTTGGGGCCTATTTTTAGCGGAATTGGCTCCTTGATTTTAGGAATGTATCTATTGGTTCCACACTCCTATAGGGCCTTTCAAGAGCAAATTGACCAACTTGTTTCAGTTGAAAAGCTGGATCTAACCATCTTGAAGACGATTGGGGCAGCCATATTTGCCATAAGTAAGAGTCTGTTTACTTTTGAAAACTTATTAAATCCACTCTTTTGGATTTTTTTACTGTTAGCCATTAGTATTTCTTCACATATTGCCTTAAGCAAATCAGATATCCGAGGTTCGGCAAAGGGTCTTTTGATGCTTTTTTTCGTGTTAGTTTTGATAAATATTGCAACAAGTGTCCTCCAAATAGATAGCCATCGGTTGATAGTAAAATTAGCAGAATATAATGCCTATGTCCTTGCTTTTTCAAGTATTGCTATCCTTTTTTCTCTCCTAACAGTGGTGGTCAGCTATATCCTTTATCAATTGAAGAAAGCCTTCTAGTAATTTATCTATAAATGCGAATTGACTTTAATTGTGTTTTAAGTCACTATTGTTGACATTCTAAACTGTAAATAATAAGATTACAGTAATCTTCTTGAGGAAGGAAGTGAACTTGTGAATAGTGACTTTACAATTGCAGTACACAGCCTAGTTTATTTAGCCTATTTACCCGATCATATGGCAAGTAGCGAAGTAATCGCAAAGAATGTTTGTACAAATCCAGCAAGGATTCGAAAAATGATGAGCAGCTTACGAAATCATGGATTTGTTAGCACAAAGGTAGGGATTGGGGGAGGCTATATTCTGGATTGCAATCCTCAAGTGGTAACCTTGGCCGAAGTATACCGCATTGTCTCACAGGGGATGCTAAAACCTCATTGGTGTACGGGTGACCCAGAACAAACTTGTGTTGTATCATCCAATACCCAGGTTGTGATGGATCAGATATTTAGTGATGCAGAAATTCATCTGGAAACGTATTTTGGAAATATGACGATAGCTACTGTTCTCGAAAAAATTAAACAGTGTAGAAGTGTTTAATTTTAGCCATTTATTATAACTGTATATTTATTTATTACAGACTAAGTATAAAATAGTAAAGGTTTTATAAAAATATAAAAATCGGGGTTGATAAAGATGGTGGGAAAGGAATTCGAAAAGGGTGAGTGGGTACGGGGAAGGTTACGTGAGGGAGAACTGATACACGGCTATGTGGAGAGTGTAAATCCTGAACTGGAAATAAATAAAGTAACAGTTATTAAAAGTGATAATGATCAATTGATTGGTAAAGTTATCTGGATTGGAGATAACTTTGTTGAAAAGCTGCCAACTGTTCCTGCCAATAGTGAGACTGAATTGTTGTCATTAATTGACATCGCATTACTAAACAAAGATGAACAATGGTTTATGGATCTATCTGAGCAATTAAGTTCGATTAAAAAGCTATCAATTGACAAGAAGAAAAAAACTGACTTACTAATTAGTGGAAATCGATTTGAGAATAGTGATTCGAAACAATAAAAATCATAACTTTTTATCCTTCAGGAGGAAAATAAACAAATGAAGACAGCCTATGCACCATTATTTGAACCGTTCGCATTTTCGAATAAGGTTCAATTAAAAAATAGAATGATTATGGCACCAATGACGAATTTTTCATCAAATCAGGATGGTACTGTTACAGCTGCAGAGGTAGATTATTATGCGAGGCGCTCGGGTGGAGTAGGTATGGTTATTACTGCGTGCACCTATGTGACAGCAAATGGGAAAGGATTTCATGGTGAGTTTGGTGGGGACCGTGATGATTTAATACCTAGTTTACGAAAATTGGCGACTGCGATTAAAGCACAAGGTGCGAAAGCCATCCTACAAATCTTCCATGGCGGGAGACAAGTTCCGCCAGAATTAGTACCCAATGGTGATGTGGTCAGTGCTAGTACCATACCTGCTGAAGGAGAAGGAAAACCGGCTCCTAGGGAATTGACTGGGCAGGAAGTGGAATCGATCATACGAGATTTTGGTGAGGCAACAAGGCGCGGAATTGAAGCAGGCTTTGATGGTGTGGAAATTCACGGGGCGAATGGCTACTTGATACAGCAATTTTTTTCTCCTCACTCGAATCGTCGCGAAGACCACTGGGGAGGAAGTTTCAAAAAACGTCTCGCCTTTCCATTGGCTGTTGTCGATGAAGTGAAGAAAATTGTGGCTGAACATGCGGACGATTCGTTTATTGTTGGTTACCGATTTTCACCGGAAGAGCTCGAAACTCCAGGTATCACGATGGCAGATACACTGGTTTTAATTGATGAACTCGCTGAAAAAGAGCTCGATTACCTTCATGTTTCCTTACAGGATTTCTGGTCTGTACCACGACGAGGTGTGGAGGATAAACGAGCACGAATGGAAATCATTCAAGAGCGTATTGGTGACCGAATTCCTATCATCGGTGTTGGCTCCATTCATACTGCTGATGAGGCCCTAAAGGCCCTAAAAACAGGAGTGCCGTTGCTTGCATTAGGTCGTGAAATTATAATGGATCCAGACTGGGTGCAAAAGGTAGCCGAAGGTAAGGAATCTGAAATCGTAACGATCATTGATAAAACTAAACAAGAAGAGCTTGTTGTTCCAGACCCACTTTGGCAAGCAATCATTCATTCCCCAGGATGGTTTCCAGGGGTAGAATAGGAATTTTAATGAACATATGGTAAGGAAAAAGCGTGTTTTGATATCTACAAAACCATTTCAGGGTTACCACCAATTTAATGAATTCCAAAAATATAGTGCATAAAGAGTTCTTTTTATGGTCGCCAATAACTATTGGCGACTTTATTTCTGTCTTTCTACCAGATTACAGTCGCTAATAGGTCCAATGTAAAAAAACAACTTATCCCAAAAGCAATTAACAACGAAAGTGGAGAGTAAATGAAAATAGTAGGGGAATCTAGAAATAATGAGTTATTGATAAAGTGGACAAGAGAGATACCAATATCTAGTAACGTCAAGTCCTGAGAACGTATTTACAATAGTGATAACGGCAATCGTTTGATTATGGTTATTTCAGAGCATTCGGTCATTCATCATATTGAGGAATCAGATAGGTTTCGGTTGTGACCAATAATAAAAACAGATTAATATAATGGTAATTTGTTATAATAGAAAGGTCGAAAAAATCAGGATGTTATCAAGTGGGAGAAAAAGACATTCGTTTTTTAACTACCTAGGAGGATCTAATGAAAAAGAATAAGTTTGTGTTTTGGGGTCTTGTGATAACGACCTTTATATCAGCACTTGATGCAAATATTATGCAAACGGCAAGTCCAACCATCGTCAAGCAACTTGGCGGAATGCAATTATTTTCCTGGATATTTGTTGTTTATATGCTAGCGAGTACTGTTACAGTCCCACTTTATGGGAAATTATCTGATATGTATGGACGAAAAAGGCTGTTAATGATTGCTGTTGCTTTATTTACACTAGGTTCGATTCTCTGTGGCTTTGCCGATTCCATGGTCTCGCTGATTGTATTTAGGGGAGTTCAAGGTTTAGGTGCAGGCGGGATGATTCCGCTCTCAATGATTATCGTTGGAGATTTATTTTCCATTGAAAAGCGCGGGAAGATCCAGGCAGTCTTTAGTAGTATCTGGGCAATATCATCCATTTTAGGACCAGTATTGGGTTCCTTTTTTGTTGAAACATTGTCTTGGAGATGGATTTTCTTTATCAATATTCCAATTGGCATTGCCACTGTCCTTTGTTTGATTCCATATAAGGAACAAACTGAATTTAAAAAGACACATATTGACTATAAAGGATTCTTTCTTTTTGGGATATCAATTTCACTGTTATTGTTATCAACTAGCGTAAGTCATCCTTTTTGGTACATCATCATCGGGTTGATTGCTTTATTTGTCTTTGCTTTAGTCGAGCGGAAAGAAGCACATCCATTCTTGCCTGTTTCCTTGTTTAAAAACAAAGGGATTCTAACCACAAACCTGTTCATGTTATTTTACTGTTTATCCTTTTTTGGTACATCAAACTTCATCCCATTATTCCTGCAAGAGGGAAACAATATGGGTATTTATAAAAGTGGACTGATCCTTTTAAGTATTGCATTGGGCTGGATGTTTGGAAGTACCCCAGCTGGGAAGTGGATTATTAAATTTGGATACAGACCCTTATTTATTATCGGTAGTTTTATAACGACTATTTCGGGACTAGCACTCTATTTATTCATTAATGATCTATCCTATTTAGGTTTGTTTGTTATCTTGACCGTACAAGGATTTGCTTTTGGCTTATTGTTTGCGGTTGGAACGATCGCCTCACAAGAATTTGCTGAACCCCATATCAAAGGGATGTCCACTTCCTTGCAAATGTTTCTGAGAAACATTGGAACCTCTATCGGGGTTACCATCATGGGTCTGCTAATCAATCATGCTGCAACCATTGCCATCGGAATGAAAAACGTTTTTCTATACGCGCTTTGTTTGAGCTTTATCACCATTTTTTTAAGCTTTACCATCCCATCAAAAACGGTTGGGTTAAGTAAGAGTTAGATAAGGTGTTAGGCACCAAAATCAGAAATCACTGGAACTAGCGGGCCGTTGCGGCCTCCTCATGGGTTTTGTGCAAACACTATAATTAGCGACATTTTTGGAGGAGGAAATCGCATATGATTTCCTTCTTTTATGTCTATACATCCAAGGATAACTTTGGATCTATTCACGTATTGGAAAGTTGTTGACTAAATGTTACCACGTTATTTCGACCATTGGCTTTCGCTTGATATAGGGCTAGGTCAGCCTTTTGAACTAAACGCTCTAATGATTCTTCCTCATACTGTGTTATCCCTATACTAATCGTTATAGAGATAAAATTTCCGTTGTGTTCAAACTTAACCCTTTCAACTATCTTCCTGATCATTTCTGCACTGATTATTCCATCTTGTAAGGTAGTGTTAGGCATCAATAGTGCAAATTCCTCTCCACCCATCCTAATAAATACATCGTTTTCCCTAACTGTTTTTTTTATAACGGTAGTCAGCTCTTGGAGTACCAAATCACCGAAATGATGCCCATAATTATCATTAATCTTTTTAAAATGATCAATATCTAACATTAAAAAACATAACTGCTGATTTTGTGTTAATGAATTTGCAAATAGCTTTTCAGAGTGTAATTCAAGATACCTACGGTTAAATGCCTGTGTTAGGTTATCAGTAAAAGATTGATATTCTAGCTTCTCAATTAAACTATTAATCTTTTTTAGAAGGAAAGTAAGTGTAAGAAGTATAATGGTTGTTGAACTAATTAATTGAAAATAATTAATAGTAATGTTTCCAAAATAAAGATAATGAGTCAATATCTTAACGCTAACAATAATTATAATACTAATTATTCCTGTAGACCATTTGGGATTGAGAATAATAATTCCGATTGAAGGTAGTAAAAACAACCTCCAAAGGTCTTGAAAAGGAAAAAAATAATTCATTAGAATTGACATTAATAAAGTTATAGTAGTATACCAATACATCAATTTAGGAGTAAACATTATTTAAATCCTTTCTCTCTAGGATATCTAATTTTTCTGACTAATAGCATATAACTATAAAATCAAAAAATCAATAAGAATCATCCAAAAACCCAATATATGTTCTTGTTTTTTAAAAGATTTTGTACCTAAATAAACTAAAAAGAACTTGAAACTATCCAAGTTCTTTTTAGTGGCAATTGCTAAGTGATTTTCCGGTGATACGACTTTTTTCTACACTCTGGAATAGTTTATTCCCTTATTCCACCGTATGGGAATGCTCTAAACCTAGATGAAGTGCTACTTGATGTACTTGACCGTCATCGACTAATTGCAGATAAGGCTGGGTTCCAGCATCCTCGCCGTTTACCATCCATTTTAAAGGGACATCGTGTTCTTGTGTGCAATGGACTTCTAGTGAGTAGACCGTGTTTCCATATCGATAGTCTATGGTGAATGATTTCCATTCTAGGGGCACGCAAGGTTGAATCGTTAGTTGATCACCTTGAAGCTTCAGCCCCAAGACATACTCCAGGCCTGCTTGGTACATCCAGCCAGCAGCACCCGTGTACCACGACCAGCCACCACGACCTTGATTTGGGTTTGCGGTGTAAACATCAGCTGACATCACATATGGTTCATTTTCATAAACCTGGACGTCACGGAATGTACTTGTGTGTGTGATCGGATTGAGTATGGAAAAAAGCTCAAATGCCTTTTCACGTTGCTCTAACATTGCCCATGCAACGATTCCCCAGATAACACCATGTGTGTACTGTCCGCCATTCTCGCGAATTCCAGGTGGATAGCCTTGAATATATCCTGGACTAGGTTTTGTTTCATCAAACGGTTTGGTTAACAACCGGGCAAGCATTAAACGGCGGTCGACAAGTTCACGATCAAACGAAACCATTGCCTGTTTCTTGCGGTCCACTGAAGCACCCTTTGAAATAACAGACCACGACTGGGCGATGGCATCGATTCGACACTCCTTATTTTTATTCGAACCAACCCATGTCCCCGAGTCCGTAAATGCACGCCTAAACCATGCACCATCCCAGGCATTAGCGTTAAGGTGCTGCTCCAATTTTCGCGCAACCTGTTCAAACTGTAAAAGGGTATCAGTAGGAATATGACTATTCCCAAGTCTTGTAAATCGCTTTAGAATATCCAACTGAAACCATCCTAACCAAACACTCTCGCCGCGACCCTTAGCACCAATACGACTCATGCCGTCATTCCAGTCGCCAATTCCCATAAGTGGAATTCCATGCTCACCAAATTTTAAAGATTGGTGAATGGCTCGGAGGCAATGTTGCAGCAGTGATCCCACCTCATCAGATACAACGGTATCTTCATAGCGCTCCAATTCTCCTTCCTTCAGAACTTCGCTGCTCAGAAAGGGAACGTTCTCCTTAAGAATGTCATAATCATCAGTCTGTTCTAAATAACGGGATACGGTGTAGGGCAACCACAATAAATCGTCTGAAAATCTAGTCCGTATCCCTTTATGCGTTTCTTCGTGCCACCAGTGCTGGACATCACCTTCTTGATATTGGTGGGCAGAATTAATCAGTATTTGCTTCCTAGTAATCGAAGGATCAGCGTGTAAAAAGGCAAGCGAGTCTTGAAGCTGATCACGGAATCCAAAAGCACCACCCGCTTGATAAAATGCCGTGCGTGCCCATATCCGACATGCAAGTGTTTGATACAGGAGCCAACCATTCATCATAATATTCATTGCCCGGTCAGGTGTTTTAACCTGCACTTGTCCAAGGACATGCTTCCAATAATCTTTCACACTTGAAAGTGTATCCTCGTAGGAAGAAGGGAGACGGTACTTTTCAATCAGTGCATGTGCTTTGTCTTTTGAGGCTGCACAGCCAAATAAAACGGTGATGGTTACCTCATCTTCAGGGGGCAATTCGACCACCGCCTGAAGTGCCCCGCATGAATTAGCAAATGAACCGCTTCGGTTAGACAGATTTTCTTCCAAAAGAGCAAAAGGGCATTCTAAGGTCCCGCCAATACCAATAAATTCTGCGCGATCACTTGTCCACGAAAACGGTTGTGTTGTCTTACAATCTGGTAATGATATGTGCATAAAACCAATGGCATCACGAAAAGTCTCTTGATAGGTGTTCCGAGCAAGAAGTGCCTTATAATCCTGATCCCATTCAGTAACGATGTAGGGTGCCTGTGCTTCGCGCATTACCCCGAAAACCCACTCAGCATAATAGGTAATGGCCACGCGCTTACCAGCTTTACTTTTGTTGCGGAGTCGGAGGTTAATGAGTTTTAGGGAATCGTTTAATGGAACAGTTGTCTCCATTGTATGAACCACATCACCATCCGACTGGTCAAATTTTGTAAATCCTTTGCCATGTGTAACCTTGTATGTGAACTCGTTACCAGCCGGTTTTGGCGTGGCTGACCAAACACGATTCGTACCCAAATCTCGTAAATAAAGGCATTCCACAGCTTGATCAAGCACTGGATCATTTGTCCAAGGCGTAAGTTTACATTCCCGTGAATTTCGCCACCAGCTATAACCTGTCCCAAAGTCTGTTAGTAAACAACCAAAGTTTGGATTTGCCAGTACATTACTCCAAGGCCTCGGCAGATAATGACCTGCCTGTACATGAACTTGGTACGCCTGACCATCTTCGACGAAACCACCCCACCCATTGAAAAATTCGCTCTCATTAGGAGCACTAGGTGGCTGCAATTTTTGCTGCGATTTTCGGATTGGAACTTGTCGCACCTGTCCCAACCTTAGTTCGCCTTCGTTGATTTGCAATTGAGCATGTAGGCTTGGACCACCAGCCCGTAACAAGACACGTGCCACTGCAACAAGCAGGGTTCGTTCATCCTCTTTTAATTGGGAAGCTTTTAAACCAACAATTCGCTTCATCTCACCAATCCCTTTTGCGGCAAGAGAATCACGTAAACGATTCATGAGTAGGTCTTGGTATCCGCCAGTGGTCTCATCTAAGACGACTAGGTCAATTTCCAGTCCAAGCATACACAAATATTGTTGTTGGCGTGCTAGTAAGACAACAAAGGGTAAATCGGCTATGTTGTGAACGATTACCATCACAATAGGCACATCACCACTAATTCCATGTGACCACAGGGCTGTTTGGCCTAAGGAATTTCGTGCAATTGCATCCAGACGTACTTCCGTGAAAGGTGAGGTATAGAGCAGCCGTGCTGCTAACAGATGTGCGACGGATGCCTGCCCCCCCGTTAGATGCAAGTGTCGAAGATCAATTAGCGAACGTACCCAAGCTAAATGAAAGGTACGCGCTATTTGTGTCGGTTCACGTAACTGTTGAATAATGTCTAGTGCATTTTCACGACTTCTTGCTGCACCGGTCACAATATAAACGGTCGCAGATTCCTGCGGTGCCAAGTGGATCCGCCGGCGCATCACAAACGCAGGGTCAACGACCGAACCAACAGTTCCACTTAGCACTGTGGACATCGATTTTGGCGTTTGAAGAGAATAACCGCGGCCAATAAATTTAGCCCGATCTGTCTCGAATTCAAAATCTCCACTTTCTGATTCATCTACAAAGACGGTATGAACAGCCCATGTCTCCTCATCTTCCTCACGGGAACGTCTTTTTGCTAACAGGCATTGTGTTTGTGGATCGAGGCTCGTTTCCACAAACAGTTTGTTAAAGGCTGGATGAGCATTATCAGCGGAGGGACTTGCTAGTGATAATTCAAGAAAGGAGGTCACTTCGATAATTCGTTCCTCGTCGCTATTATTGACTAGTTGAAGGCGCCGAACTTCTGCGTCAACATCCGCTGAAATCGTTATTTCAAGTGTAGATGAAATATTACGATAATTCCCTTCAAAGGTGGTTTTATCAAGACGGAACGATGATTTTGTGTCTTGACGTACTTGACTTGGGAACCTGGTCACGCTCCATGTCTCTTCAGATGTTACGTCGTGAAGGTAAATTATAGCACCAGAAGTAGTAACCACAGGGTCTTCTTTCCATCTCGTTATTGCAAGCCCGTTCCATGTGAGCATCCCGCATCCATCGTTCAAGTTCACGCTCGTTATCCGTTTGTTGGACAACACATTTACTTCCGGTAAAATGGTCGGTTTTGTAAATGTGCGTACGACTTGATCTAACTGACCGTTAAATTCAATAAACTTTGCATTGTTCCCTATTGGTTCTTCAATAAGCGCTACTTTAGCAGGAGTGCGCTCTTGTAAGAGTAAGTCGGCTGCTTTTACACGTGCATCGGCATGAAATCTATTTACCATGATTTCATCCACTAATAAATTGATAAGGGTTAGCATACTCATGCCTTGATGATGGGCCATATAGCTCTGGACCACTTGATATGTTTGACCCTTTGGCAGTCTGGATGTTGTAAAGTCAACGGCTTCATAATATCCGTACACACCATTCGCTTGATAATTTTCAAACTTATGCATGGCGTCGAGTCCATCTTGACCAGCGAAGGGGAGTGCCATGATCGTTGCGTAAGGCGCAACGACAAGGTTCATTTCCAAGCCACGATCAAGTCCAAGGCCAGGAACACCAAAAGCCCGATACTGATAATTTAATTGGTAATCAAACGCATAATAGCCGCTTTCTGAAATTCCGAATGGTACTTGATGTTGGTCTGTGTACATGCGCTGTTTATGAACAACGCCTCGATAGGTGGAGTCCCATAGGGTGTTTCGGTATGTTCGCATAATCAGGCTTGGCATCAAATATTCGAACATCGTGCCATACCAAGACAGCAACGTTTTGTGTCCATCGGCCACGGTCATGGTTCGAGCCAACACAAACCAGTGCGAGGCTGGCACTTGCCCCAACGCGATGGCAACAAAGCTTGCTTGCCGAGCTTCCGAGGCGAGGAGGTCATAGAGGATGGTCTCCCGCCGATTGTCGTCCACATGGTAGCCCAAGCAAAACAGCCGCTCGCTGGCGTTGAAGAGCGCTGTAAAGTCGGTTTCCTGCACGAGCGTGTCCAACTGTTTGATCAGTTGCTGGCATCTGTCTGCCTGTCGTACATCCGCCTTCTGCAGCGCCGAGAGTGCCTGCCGCACCACGAGGAGATAGGAGACGAAATTGCCCGAATCCACGGTGGACACGTAACGCGGCCGCAGTGGTTCCGCTGTCCGGGTGTCGTACCAGTTGAACAGATGACCATGCCACTTGTCCATCTTTTGCAATGTGGCAATGGTGGCCTGAAGCCGGTCAAGCAGGTCTTGGGTGCGAATGAAGCCCAAATCGTG
>JAIMAD010000102.1 GCA_023512145.1 Bacillus sp. (in: firmicutes)
TCTTCATGCAGCTGATCTCGTTCTTTATCTAATGTGATGACATGCCCAGATTCTTCATACCATTTAATTTGCTTATGATCATTTTCAACTTCGTTATAGATAATATTAGCGCTATCCGTATTGATCATATGGTCTTCCCTTGATTGAACAACGAAAGTAGGGGAATAAATCATATCTACATTGCCTCTTACATCTGCAATTAATTCTTGCAGCGCTTTTAGCGTATTCATCGGTGTTTGTTTGAATTCACCAACTTCTTCTTCGATTTGTTCTACTGACTTTCCTTCAAGCTTCTTATATTGTCTCGCATAATCAACAACATTTTCATACATGACTTCTTCACTCTTTATATACATCGGCGCACACATTGTAACAATACCCTTTACAGGTACAGTGTAACCCAATTTTAAGGAAAATACGCCGCCAAGTGAAAGTCCAGCGACAGCAATTTCCGTATGACCCTTATTTTTTAAAAATTCATACCCATTTATGACATCCTGCCACCAATCATCAGGTCCGGTTTGGACAAGATCTTCCGGTGGTACTCCATGCCCTTTATATTGTGGGGCATGGCATGTGTAGCCTCTTTTTTCTAAAAACCGTCCAAGCATCCGAACATCGGCTGAATTTCCTGTGAAGCCATGGAGAAGGAGAACGGCTCGATCTCCTCCTTCGAAAGTAAATGGTTTAGGTGTGGCAATCTTCATATAAAAAACCCCTTATTATAATTCGTTTCATTTTATTTAGTTTAAGCAATTGAGGGGTGAACATTCCAGAAAAAAGGCTTGGGTCTGTGGGTAAATTGTAGGAAGTAGGATAAAAATCGAAGAATTGGCTTCAAAAAAGCTCAAATAGTGCCCGTAATACCAAAACATAAGGGAGAGTTGGCTGTAGACCCTAACGCTGATATGCTTTAAGCTAGACAATTCTCAAAGTTGAAATTTTTATCTGACCCATGTCAAGAAAAACAAAAAACCCGGCGCTCAGGCCAGGTTTGAGTGTTTAGATTAGATTTTCAAGTAAGTAACTGCAAGAGCAAGAATAAAGAACAAGACAGATAATACAACCGTAGTACGATGGAGAATCAAGTCAATTCCTCGTGCTTTTTGCTTGCCAAATAGGGTTTCAGCACCACCAGAAATGGCACCAGATAATCCAGCGCTTTTGCCTGACTGGAGGATTACTACCCCAATAAGTCCGATACTTACGATTACTAATAAAACAACAATAAATGCATGCATAAAGGCCACCTCCTGATAGACGAACATATCACAGTATGTTAAATTTACCACATTATTTCCCTTTAGACAATAGCTGTTTTTGTGACATCCTTTGGGAGAAATATAGGAATGATACTGTTTAACTTAAAATACAACTGTTGATACTGCCGTTTTACCGTAAGACTGATGATGCCATCCTTACATATGTATGTCTTTTCCCCCGCACGACAATCGAGTAGGCGGTGATATTTTCTGGGAGCGCCATACCCGCCGCACCAGCATCACCTATATGGAATAAATCGGCGCCGGCCATTTTACTATTTAAAGCAATCTGCTTAATGGTCGCTTCATCAGCACCTTCCTGACTTGTACCCATCGTGAGGATCGCCATAGCCCCTTTTTCATGAACAATATCAACGAGAATTGCTGTTTTTTCCACAGTAAAGCCTGGTACGGTCCCAGGTGAAGGAATAAGAATAATATCCGCTCCAGCCTCGATAAAGGAATGCAAGGTTGCCGAAGACATCAGGCTGCTACCTGCTTCCCCAGCCACACCCGCACTATGCATTTTCCCAGCGATGATTAAGCCTTCCGGACCGAAAATAGTGCGCGCCCTATGAATCGCCTTGGTTATTTCCGTATTGGAAACACCCGTTTTTGGATTGCCAGTTAAGCACACAAAATCAAAGCCTAGTTCTTTGGCTCGTTGAAGCGATCTTTCCGTGGCCAGCCTTCCCTCTGGCAGTTTGTTTAAGGCTTCCATTTGTACAGCCTCCAGATCGACTGGTTCTAAATTAAGACCTATCGGTCGTCCAACCAACTTTTTTAAGGTTCGAACAATGGTTTCAGGCTCCACATTCTTTAATCCTTCCATGCTAGGATTAAAGACGTCAAAGTAGTTTAATAAAATAATATCTGCCCCAAATGCAGCAGCCATCTCCGCATTTGTTACGGCTGGATAATAGGGGGTGATGCTGCCAATTACCTCAGCAACAATTGTTCTTCCTTCCGAGGCGAGGATGGCTTGTTTTAAATCTGTTCCGTTCATTTTTTCAAAATCTGTTGCCGTGCAATCTAATAAACGTTTCATCAAATTCAGCTCCTAGTATTTTTTTACCTTTATATACCAAAAGTAACACAAAACAATAGATTGTGGTACTTATATACTCGCTAACTTAAGTACTCTGTGTTGCGACTAGTACGGTTCAGCTAATATTCTTGATTGGAGACATTTTTACCTCTTCTTCATCCAATTTTGTCGCCAATGGTGTCTATTGGAGACATTTTTCCTTCAAAAATCCGTATCACGGTCGTTATAGCCCGAAAATCACAAAAAGACACTCAAAGTAAACTGAGTGCCTTTTCGTAAATAATAATTATTTATTTAAGTTATAGAAAGATTTAATCCCGTTGTATTGAGCTGTTTCACCTAATTGATCTTCAATACGAAGCAATTGGTTGTACTTAGCTACACGGTCTGTACGAGATGGTGCACCAGTTTTGATTTGACCAGCGTTAGTTGCAACCGCAATGTCAGCAATCGTGCTATCTTCTGTTTCACCAGAACGATGGGAGATAACGGCTGTGTAGCCGGCACGTTTTGCCATTTCAATCGCATCAAACGTTTCAGTAAGCGTACCGATTTGGTTAACTTTGATAAGGATTGAGTTTGCAATGCCTTTTTCAATACCTTCAGCAAGCTTTCTTGTGTTTGTAACAAATAAATCATCACCAACTAATTGAACTTTTTTACCAAGACGTTCAGTTAAAAGTTTGTGACCTTCCCAGTCATTTTCGTCAAGACCGTCTTCAATAGAAATAATTGGGTATTTATTAGCAAGCTCTTCGTACCAATCAACCATTTCTGCAGAAGTTTTCACAACGCCTTCGCCTGTAAGATGGTATTTACCATCTTCTTTGTTGTAAAACTCAGAAGATGCCGCGTCCATAGCCAACATTACTTCTTCACCAGGCTTGAAGCCTGCTTTTTCGATTGCTTCGACAATTGTTTGTAGTGCTTCTTCGTTTGATCCAAGGTTTGGAGCAAATCCGCCTTCGTCCCCTACAGCTGTGTTAAGACCTTTAGCTTTAAGAACTGATTTTAATGTATGGAAAATTTCTGCACCCATGCGAAGTGCTTCTTTAAAATTAGGAGCTCCAACAGGCATTACCATGAATTCTTGAATGTCAACATTGTTATCGGCATGTTCTCCACCGTTAACGATATTCATCATTGGCACTGGAAGCTGTTTCGCATTGAAACCGCCCAGGTATTGATATAATGGCATATCTAAGAAATCTGCTGCAGCACGTGCAACGGCTAATGACACGCCAAGAATTGCATTCGCACCTAATTTACCTTTGTTGTCTGTACCATCAAGCTCGATTAAAGCCATATCGACAGAAACTTGGTCTAGAACGTTGAATTCTTCGTTAAGAAGAAATGGCGCAATAATTTGATTTACGTTTTCAACCGCTGTTAGAACACCCTTACCAAGATAACGAGCTGAATCTCCGTCACGAAGCTCTACTGCTTCATGCTCACCTGTTGATGCACCACTTGGTACGATTGCTCGTCCAAACGCACCTGATTCTGTTGTAACTTCAACTTCAATTGTAGGGTTACCGCGGGAATCCAAAACTTCTCGAGCATATACTTCTGCAATAAATGACATTCAAATCTCTCCTTAGGAATTATCTTATTTTTCAAAAGTTACCATTTTCACTTTATTAATGATGTTCCAGTCATTTCAGCTGACTTCTCTAACTCTAACAAGTCTAACATGGTTGGCGCTAAATCCCCAAGGATTCCGCCGTCTCGTAATTCAATGCCCCTCTTAGTCACAATCACTGGTACTGGACTAGTCGTATGTGCAGTCATCGGATCGCCGTCTAAAGTAATCACTTCGTCTGCGTTACCATGGTCGGCTGTGATAATCACTGCTCCACCTTTTTCAAGGATAAGATCAACAATTTTCCCTAAACATTCATCAACGGTTTCAATCGCCTTAATCGTGGGCTCAAGCATCCCTGAATGTCCGACCATATCTGGATTTGCGAAGTTTAACAAAATTGCATCGAAATTATCATCTTGAATTTCTTTCAACAACGCATTAGTCACTTCATAGGCGCTCATTTCAGGCTGAAGATCGTAAGTCGCTACTTTTGGCGAGTTAATTAAAATCCGCTCTTCCCCTGGGAACTTTTCTTCACGGCCACCGCTCATAAAGAAGGTGACATGCGGGTATTTTTCTGTTTCGGCAATTCTTAACTGCCTCATGTTATTTTGGGCTAATACTTCACCCAAGGTGTTATCCAGGTTCGATGGTTTAAAGGCAACATATCCGTCAACAGATTCACTGAAATGTGTTAAGCAGACGAAAAACAAATCTTTCGGATGCTTTGGTCCACGTTCAAACGAGCGGAAATCAACGTTTGTAAACGTATTGGAAATCTGAATTGCTCGATCAGGACGGAAGTTATAAAAAATAACGGCATCATTGTCTTGAATCGTTGCAACCGGCTGTCCATCTTCCTTTGTGATGATAGATGGAATAACGAATTCGTCAAAAATTCCATGCTCGTAGGAATCCTCGACAACGTCTATTGGATTGGTGTAGGCTGGCCCTTCACCATATACCATCGATCGGTAGGATTTCTCCACACGCTCCCAGCGCTTGTCCCGATCCATTGAATAATAACGGCCAGAAATAGTTGCGAACTCGCCTACACCCAACTCCTTCATTTTATCCAAAGTTTGCTCAATATATTTAACCGCAGTTTTTTGCCCAACATCACGGCCGTCAAGAAAGGCGTGGACATATACCTTTGTAACGCCTTCTTCTTTCGCAAGCTTCAGGAGTGCAAACATATGATTGATGTGGCTATGCACGCCACCGTCTGACAGTAATCCGAATAAATGAAGACTTGTCCCGTTTTTCTTGACATGCTCCATTGCGCCCGTGAAGGTATCATTTTTTTCAAAATCACCATTTCGAACCGCCAAATTAACCCGTGTTAAACTTTGGTAAACAATGCGGCCGGCACCAATATTCAAATGCCCTACCTCTGAATTACCCATTTGTCCTTCCGGAAGACCGACTTCCTCACCAGATGCGATTAAATGAGAATGTGGATACTCGCTCCAAAGACGGTCAAAATTCGGTTTTTTCGCTTGAGCAACCGCATTTCCCTTAACCTCGCCCCTACATCCGAAGCCATCAAGGATGATTAAGGCAACTGGTGATTTACTCATAGCTGCCTGCCTCCAGTAATTTTAAAAAGGATTGTGCTTCAAGGCTTGCTCCCCCTACTAATGCACCATCTATATCTGACTCTGCCATGTATTCTTTTATATTTTCCGGTTTCACACTACCGCCGTACTGAATTCTTACTGCATCCGCCACATCTTGAGAAAACTGCCCAGCGACTACCTGACGGATATGGGCACATACATCATTCGCATCTTTACTAGTGGAAGATTTTCCGGTGCCAATCGCCCAAATCGGTTCATAAGCAAGCACGGTTTGTTTAACCTGCTCGTCGGTTAAACCGGTCAGTGCCTTCTTAATCTGAGTCCCAACAAGCTTCATAGTCTCACCATTTTCACGCTGAGCTAATGTTTCACCACAGCAGACAATCGGAGTTAAGTTGTAGGTAAAGGCTGCAAGCGTCTTTTTGTTGACTGATTCATCTGTTTCATTAAACATTTCTCGGCGTTCCGAGTGTCCGATAATGACATAATGGACACCAAGGTCTGTGAGTGCTTTTGGGCTGGTCTCCCCAGTAAAGGCCCCATTTTCTTCAAAGTGCATGTTTTGAGCACCGATTTTTACATCACTGCCTTTTGTTACTTCAACAAGGCTTTGTAAAAATAAAGCAGGTGCGCATATGACGGATTCCATCCTGTCTGTAACAGGTACTAGCCCTTTAACTTCCTCCGCAAAGCTCTTTGCTTCAGAAAGTGTTTTGTTCATTTTCCAGTTACCGGCAATAATTGGTTTACGCATGCTGGCACACATCCTTTCATTTGTTGGTATTTCCTTTTAGTTCATATTCTACACCAAAAAATTATTTATCGTTTAAAGCAACGACACCTGGTAACGCTTTGCCTTCCATAAACTCAAGCGAAGCACCGCCGCCTGTGGAAATATGGCTCATTTTATCGGCTAAATGGAATTTTTCAACTGCTGCTGCTGAGTCACCACCGCCTATGACTGAATATGTACCTTCTGCTTCAGCAAGTGCTTTGGCCACTGCTTTTGTTCCACCCGCAAACTTATCCATTTCAAATACGCCCATTGGTCCGTTCCAAATCACCAATTTTGACTTTTGAATGACATCACGGTAAATTTCTGCTGTTTTTGGTCCGATATCAAGTGCTTGCCAATCGGCAGGAATTGCTTCAATCGCTACCACTTTGGTATTTGCATCTGGTGAGAAATCATCCGCAACAACCGCATCGACTGGCATGTAGAGATTAACACCTTTTGCCTTTGCCTTTTCGATGAACGATTTTGCAAGCTCAATCTTGTCTACTTCAAGCAGGGATTTCCCCACTTCATGACCCTGTGCTTTGATAAACGTATATGCAAGTCCGCCGCCAATAATTAAATTGTCAACCAATTCTAATAGGTTTTCAATGACGCCAATCTTATCTCTTACCTTCGCACCACCGATAATTGCTGTAAACGGACGTTCTGGAATGGAAAGAGCCTTACCAAGTACTTCTAGTTCTTTTTCCATTAAAAATCCTGCAGCTGATGGGATAACATGAGCAATTCCTTCTGTTGAAGCATGTGCACGATGTGACGTACCAAAAGCATCATTTACATAAACATCCGCAAGCTCAGCGAATGCTTTTGCAAGCTCAGGGTCATTCTTTTCCTCACCTGGATAGAAGCGAACATTTTCAAGAAGTAAACAATCGCCTTCGACCATTGTCGCAATCAACGCTTTGACAGAGTCGCCATAGGCCTCATCTGCCTTTTTCACATCTTTACCTAGGAGTTCAGAAAGTCTGACACCGATTGGAGTCAAGCGCATCTCTTCAACTACTTTTCCTTTTGGACGGCCAAAATGACTTGCTAATATCACCTTTGCTCCGTTATCCATTAAATATTGAATTGTGGGCAAAGCAGCACGAATTCGCGTTTCGTCGGTAATTTCCCCATTCTCCATTGGAACGTTAAAATCAACTCTGCAAAAAACTCGTTTTCCTTTTACATCGATATCTTTTAATGTTTTCTTATTCATCTACAGGACCTCCTCAAATTAAAAGCACAAGCTTCCATTGCGCGAAGTACATTAGCCGCTTGTCAGAAGCTGGACAATTATCAAAGCAGAACATTTATATGCGAAAAAAAAGGGAGGGGGAATTTTCCCCGCTCCCCTTCGGAATAACAGTACCATTATAGTTTGTTTGCACTAAAATGCCAATCTCAGAAAATTAAAGACCCTTTTTCCCAAGAAAATCAACAAGGTCAACAACACGGCTAGAGTAACCAACTTCGTTATCATACCAAGATAATACTTTAACCATATTGCCTTCAAGAACTAATGTTGATAAGGCGTCGATTGTTGAAGAAGCTGTGCTACCGTTGTAGTCAGTAGAAACCAGTGGTAATTCGCTGTATGCTAAAATTCCTTTTAATGGTCCTTGTGCTGCAGCTTGTAGTGCACTATTTACTTCCTCAGCAGTAACGTCTTTTTCTAATTCAACAACTAAGTCTACGATTGAAACGTTTGGTGTTGGAACGCGAACTGCCATCCCATTTAATTTACCTTTAAGTTCAGGTAAAACAAGTGCTACTGCTTTTGCTGCTCCAGTTGAAGTTGGAATCATATTTTCTGCAGCTGCACGCGCACGACGGTAGTCTTTGTGTGGCAAGTCAAGAATTTGTTGATCATTTGTATACGAGTGAATTGTTGTCATCATCCCGCGCTTAATTCCAAATGTATCATTTAACACTTTTGCAAACGGTGCTAAACAGTTTGTTGTACATGAAGCGTTTGAAAGGACATGATGGTTAGCAGGATCGTATTTTTCTTCGTTAACACCCATAACGATAGTAAGATCTTCGTTATTTGCTGGAGCAGAGATAATTACCTTTTTAGCACCTGCTTCAAGGTGTTTAGCTGCATCTTCACGCTTGATGAAACGACCAGTGGATTCAACAACAACTTCAACACCAAGTGCGCCCCAACCTAGTTTTGCCGGGTCACGTTCTGCAAGAACCTTCACTTTACGACCACCAACAATTAAGTAATCGCCATCAACTGTTACCTCTTCTTGAAGTGTTCCGTGTACGGTATCGTATTTTAAAAGATGTGCAAGCATGTTTGCATCTGTTAAATCGTTAATTGCGATTATTTCTACATTACTATTAGTGAGAGCTGCCCTGAATACATTACGACCAATACGACCAAAACCATTAATACCAACTTTTACTGACATGATAAATTTCCTCCTTTAATTGGGTAAGGATTTATTTTTTATTTTTATAAAAGGGAATTACCCTATTAATAACGCTTTTGCCGCACCTTCATCCGTGATTAATATTGTCGATGAGGGTGCTTTTTTTAAGTATGCCTTGATGGCCTTTGCCTTCGAGGATCCGCCTGCTACAGCGATGACATTTGGGATATGGGCAAGATCTTCTAATTGAAGACCAATCGTTAACACCTTGTGAACAATCTCGCCTTCTTCGTTAAAATAATACCCAAAGGCTTCTCCAACGGCCTTTTTACTTTCAAGCTTTTTCAGAATTTCAGGATTGGTTTTTCGTCGCTCAGCCATTGTGATAGCATCTCCAATTCCATGAAGAACCATGCTTGCTGATTTCACCAGTTTTAAAACCTCATGAATGTTAGGATCCTTGATAAGTGATTCATAAATTTCTGTACTAACCTGGTCGGGAACATAGAAAACACGGTGTTTAGAATGAGTGTTTTTCGACATAATCGAGCTAATCGTGTTCGCTTGATTATGAACATCCTCACCAACACCACCCCTGGCCGGAACAAATAGTAATTCCTTGTGGGAATTCTCAGGTGAGAGTCTCTCTGCGACAGCAGCCATTGTTGAACCGCCAGTGACAGCAATGATATTTTTTCCGACTAGCAGCTTTTTCATACTAGCAGCGCACGCCTTACCGAGTTCACCTTTTACCATTGGTGACTTGTCACTATCACCGGGCACGATGACGACCTTACTTATGCCAAGGAGGTCCTTTAATTCCAGCTCTACCACATCAATACCTGTTAACTCGCGCATCACTGCTTCCAGATCTTCTAGCAATTTTTTTCCTTCAGGTGTTAAACTCATTCCCACAGTATTTGTGGAAAGTAAATGTTGTTCCTTTAGAAAATCGACTTCGCCGCGAAGAATCCTTTCGGTATATCCAAGGCTGACGGCGACACTCCTTCTTCCTACTGGCTGCATAAAACCTATGTATCTCAGGATGGAATATCTCTTCTTTAGTACTTGAAGGAGGTCGGGTAATAATTTTTTTTGGATATCGATAAATGATTGCATGATTGCATGCTCCTTTATTGTATGTAGTTGGCCACTAAACGTCCACTATAGACATATTGTGTACCACTTACATCAAAAAAAATCACCCCTTGTACATTTATATTGTATCAGGAGTGTAAACCTTTTTCAACTATATGCTTGCACTATTTTTTTGTAAACGGTTACTTACAGCAAGTTTATCCACAAAGCCAAATCCGACCTCTTCCCCATCCATATGAAGAACTGGAATCATCAGTCCATATCGTTCAGTTAATTCATCATTTTCGTCAATATCGATTTCTTCGAGTTGAAAATTCCATTCTTCCTTCAGTTCTAAGAGTGTTATCTTTGCTTTATCACATAATGGGCAGCGGTTCCTAGTATATAATGTGATCACTGTTTGGTTCATATGTTTTTGTTCCTTTCAATCAAACCGTTTTCGTTTTGTGGAGGAAGGGATGCCTAATTGGTCGCGGTACTTAGCGATGGTCCGTCTTGAGACAACCATACCTTCTGTCATTTTTAATTGTTCAACTATTTCCTGATCGGAGTACGGTTTTTGTTTTGTCTCTTTTTCGATTAATTGGACGATTTTCTTCTTCACCTGGGAAGATGAGCTATTTACATCTTCCTCGAGTGTTTGTATCGTACTCGTGAAAAAGGATTTTAATGTGAAAGTTCCAAGTGGTGTTTGCATATATTTTTCACGGACAGCCCTGCTCACGGTTGATTCATGAATATCGAGCTCGGATGCTAACTCCTTCATTGTCATCGGCACCAAATAGGACAAGCCTTTTTGAAAAAATGTCATTTGTTTTTCGACAATCTTGACGACAACCTTCGTTAGTGTCTCTTTGCGTTGTTCAATACTTTTTTGGATCCATTGATAATCCTGAACATTATCCTGTAAAAATCGGCTAACCTGCTGATTATGTCCCTTAAACTTTTGGTAATATTGCTCATTAAAGCTGATCCGTGGCTGTGAATCTTCAAACATTCTTACTGTTAAGCTTTCTCCTGCTTGCTCCACAATTACATCCGGAATGATGTATGTCGTCGCTTCGTTTCGTAAAAAGGCACCTGGTTTTGGATTTAGAATTTGAAGACAATCAAAAACGACTTGAATTTCCTGTAACGAGACGTGCAACTCTTTCGAAATTTGTTTCCACTTCTTTTCTGCAAACGGAACGAAGAAATCGGAAATAACCGTTTGTGCCAATTTATTTTCCGGGAATTCTTTTCGGACTTGAATTTGCAAACACTCTTGCAGGTTCTGAGCCCCAATTCCTGCCGGTTCAAGTGTTTGGATCACAGCTAAACTTTCTTGAACTAACACATGTGGAACCTGGAGGATGGCAGCAATTTCAGTTAGGTCGCCGAGAAAGTAACCGTTTCCATCAATATTTTGGATTAAATGACGGATGATTCTTAATTTCTCTCCTGGCAGTATTTTTATATTTAATTGAGAGATTAAATGGTCGTCAAGTGAAAATGGCTTATCGGCGATTTGGTCAATCCAGTTGTTTTCCGCCTTGGGTCGCTTTCTTCTTGTATGGTCAACGAGGGGATTCATCGGCTGAACATTCCTATTTTTAATTTGTAATAGGGGATTTTCAAGTGCCTTATCTTCTAAAAAGGCAGCCAATTCTTGGGCCGAATACTGCAACAATGCGATTGCCTGCGTTAACTCCTGAGT